>JANLYJ010000431.1:0-3004 GCA_031365555.1 Gemmatimonadaceae bacterium
GCCGCGCGAATTCAATCCGGCAAGGACTTCGCTGAGCACCCAGTTCGCCGCGGCCTTCGGGTCACTCGTCTCGCGTGCAACCGCTTCAAAATAGTCCGCGATGTCCGGAGCTACCGTGAGTGTGTCCACGTCATAGCTGCCAAGCTTGTACTCATCGGCAAAACGTTTGCGCTTGTCTTCAGGGAGCTCGGGCAAGTCATCCTGCATCCGCTTCATCCACTCCGGCGAAAGAATGAGGGGACGCAAATCCGGCTCCGGGAAGTAGCGGTAGTCGTGACTGCCTTCCTTGGTTCTGCTCGGACGCGCTTCGCCTTTGCCGGAATCCCAGAGCATTGTCTGCTGCTGGACTTTCTCGCCATGCGAAAGCAACTCGCACTGACGCGCAAACTCATACTCGAGCGCTTTTTCGACTGCCGAAAATGAATTCATGTTCTTTACTTCGGTCTTGGTGCCAAGCTTCGTTTCGCCAAAGGGACGCGCACTCACGTTCGCATCCACGCGCAGGCTTCCCTCTTCCATGCTGACATCGCTCACGCCGAGATAGAGGAGGATCTGCCTCAGAGTCCGGAGGTAGGCCCCTGCACCCTCGGATGTTCGAATGTCGGGCTCACTCACAATTTCGATGAGCGGGACGCCAGCGCGGTTCAGGTCAATCGCGCTGACGCCTGGATAGCGATCGTGCACTGATTTCCCAGCGTCCTCTTCCATGTGCAGACGCGTAATTCCGATTCGGATGGGAGATCCATCAGAGAACTGTCCGATTGTGACCCAGCCACCGGTGGCCAGCGGGTAGTCGAACTGCGAGATCTGATAGCCCTTGGGGAGATCTGGATAGAAATAGTTTTTTCGGGCAAACACTGAAATCGAATTGAGCTTGCAGCCGAGACCGATTGCTGCCCTGGTTGCGAGCTCCACTGCACGCTCGTTCAGGACGGGCAGCGCACCGGGCAGTGCCAGGCAAACCGGGCAGGTATTGGCGTTCGGCTGCGCGCCGAAATCGGTGGAGCATCCGCAGAATGCCTTCGTGCGCGTCTTCAACTGAACGTGCACTTCGAGGCCAACCACCATTTCGAACTTTTCGTGACTCACGAGTGCGCCTCCTTTCCAAGCGCCTGCTCGAGTGCGAATGCCGCGCGAAACATTTCCTCTTCGCCGAAATGCGGGGCAATGATCTGGCCGCCGACGGGAAGCCCGTTGGTTCGTCCAATTGGAAGCGACATCGCGGGAACGCCTGCCAGGTTTGCGGTCGCCGTGAAGATGTCACTCAGGTACATCTCGTATGGATCCTTGATGGCGCCGATCTCGAATGCCGTGGTCGGCGTCGTAGGCGTCAGGAGGAGGTGAACTCCGCTATTGAACACTTCACGGAAATCCTGCGCGATGAGCGTGCGCACCATCTGCGCCTTTCTATAGTATGCGTCGTAGTAACCTGCTGACAGCACATAGGTGCCGAGCAGGATTCGGCGGGTAACTTCAGGACCGAAACCCTCCGAACGAGTGTCCTCGTACATGCCCTTGAGGCCGAACTCTGACTTTACGCGCGGGCCGTAACGAACGCCATCGAAGCGCGCAAGATTCGACGAAGCTTCTGCCGGGGCGACGATGTAGTAGACGGGAATCGCGAGCGACGTATGCGGAAGTGACACTTCCCTGAACGTGGCTCCCAGTGAACTGAGACGGTCGCGCGCGCGCTCACAAAGCGCCCGAATTCCCGGATCGAGATTTTCAGGGAAATATTCCCTTGGCCACCCAAAGACTACTCCCTTCAGGTCCGACGGATCCTTTGGAGACAGTTCTTTCGTGTCGGGATTCTTGCGGCGCTTCTTGTCCGCGCGTGGACGCTCGTGCAGATGCGTCGCAGCAAGCGAATACTCGGGTACCGGCTCGTCGCTTGTTGTTGAATCGTATGGATCGAAACCCGCAATGGCTTCGAGTCCTCGCGCTGCATCATTCACAGTGCGGCCAAACACGCCGATCTGATCGAGCGACGATGCGAATGCAACAAGTCCAAACCGGCTGACACGTCCGTAGGTTGGCTTCACACCTACGACTCCGCAGAACGCAGCTGGCTGCCTGACAGAACCACCAGTCTCCGATCCAAATCCTACGGGAGCGATACCGGCAGCTACGCAGGCCGCCGACCCACCTGATGAACCGCCTGGGACACGCGAAGGATCGTGCGGATTGCGCGCCGGTCCGTACGCACTGTTCTCGGTGGACGAGCCCATCGCGAATTCGTCCATGTTTGTCTTCGCAATTACAATTGCACCCTGCGCGCGCATGCGCGTCACCGCGGTAGCCTCGTACGGACTCACGTAGCCGTCCAGAATTCTGGAGCCGCACGTGGTCGGCAGGCCGAGCGTGGCGATGTTGTCCTTGAGAACTACGGGAACACCTGCCAGCAGGCCTGGCGGCTCAGCGGACGCAATACTCGAGAGCGTTTCTTCAGCCGCCTTCCGGGATTCTTTCCTGTCGGAGTGAAGAATGATGTTCAGGCCTTCGTGGCCGGCGACGACCGAGTCGGCACGCTTGAACGCTGCTGCAACCACATCCTTGACTGCCAGCTGTCCGTCAGTGACGCGCTGCACAAGATCGGTGCAGCAGAGATCATTCAGCTCTGACACTCAGGCGCCCCCTTCAGAGGACTCGTGTGTTGCGAGTCGGGGAACCAGGAAGAAACCGTCCTTGAATTCAGGTGCGAACGAGTTGATCGGGTTTTGAAGAGGAACCGGGTTCCCCGTGTCCTGTCTCAGTGGCGTTCCGCCCGATCCTACGCCCGACGCGGGAGTAACACCTTCAGTGTTCACAGCCGACAACGCATCCATGTGCGAGAGAATGTCGTTCAGCTGCAGCACCAGCCCTTCCACTTCGGTTTCATCCACCGAAAGTCTCGCCAGCTCGGCGATGTGTTTTACATCCGCGCGTGTTACCGACATCAGTCCATGCCTTTCTCAAGTTTTGTATGCGACGGCTTGATCGTCATGCGGCCGTAGTTCTCATCATC
>JANLYJ010000523.1:0-5744 GCA_031365555.1 Gemmatimonadaceae bacterium
CCCTCACCGCGTATCGGGAGGGGGCTTCGCCACTTACAACATCACTGGAAGCACAGCGATCCGCTCGCGAAGCTCTCATGCAGTATGTCGACGACATTGCGGCCGTCTGGATCGCGACTGCGGAGCTCCGCGTACTCACAATGACATCAACCGAAATGCCGGCTCTTCGATGATCAAACTCCGTCAGTCAATGGTTCTGGGATTGTGCGCGCTCATGTTCGCATGCAAGGGAGAAAGCGAAGCAGCGGTAGAACATCCTGAAGTCAGTGCTGAAACTGCCGAAGTACGTATCGAGCCATACACTGAATCGATAGGTGCAATCGGAACCGTTGTCGGCCGCCCGGGTGGAACCGCGCGACTAAGCTCCCCGATCCAATCACGAATTTCCGCTGTGAGTGTCGTTCCGGGGCAGACGGTCGGGAAAGGTGCGGTGCTGGTCACGCTCGATCAGACTGCATTTGTTGCAGCAACGCGGTCCGCCGAGGCGACCCTTGCATCTGCTCAAAAGAATTACGATCGCACCAGGCGGCTCGTGGACGAAGGCATATCGCCGCGTAAGGATCTCGACCAGGCCACAGCGGACCTCGCCAGAGCACGGGCAGACGCATCCACTGCGGTTCGCTCTCAGCAGCTTTCAGTGCTGCGTTCGCCCATAAGCGGGATTGTTACAAGTGTAACAGCGACTTTGGGAGGCACCGCGGATCCAACTCAGCCTCTTGTCGAAATTGCTGATCCCTCGCTTTTGGATATCGTCTTCAACGTTACTCCTGAGCAGGCGTCGCGCGTTAGTGCGGGCGCCAAAATCACGCTGAGCTCCGGACAGACCGGCGGGGGCGAAACGCTCGGTGTTGCCACGGTGCTCGACGTTTCCGGAGCCGTGGATACGCTTTCGCACGCCGTATCAGTTCGTGCACACGCTGCAGCGACACGACTTCCAGTCAGAATTTCACAGACTCTGTTCGGACAGATCGCAATAGCAGTGCGTCAGAACGCGATCGTCATTCCCGCCAAGGCGCTCGTACCGGAAGGCGACGGATTCAAGGTTTTCGTGGTAGATAAGAACATGATCGCGCATTCGCGCGCGGTGACCGTCGGCGGCAAGAATGATGTAACCGCCGAAATTCTCACTGGACTCAAGCCGGGGGAAAGAGTTGTCACTGCGGGCGCATATGGCGTGGATGACAGCGCAAAAATCGTCTCGCCGGCTGCGGATTCATCCGCCGGCACATGAGCCCCGAATTGACGCCCGCACCGAACAGGGGCGCGTTTTTCCATCTTGTCTCCGAGCAGCGTCGATTCGTCTACCTTCTGGTCGGCCTGCTAAGCGCGCTGGGAATCTGGGCGGCTTTAAGACTCCCGTCTGCGATTTATCCGGAGCTGCGCTTTTCGCGAATCATAGTTGTCGCTAGCGGGTCATCTCTTGGCGCGCGCCAGGTTCTCTTCACGATAAGCCGCCCAATCGAAGAGGCCGTGACAATCGTTCCCGGCGTGACGCGTGTTCAGTCCCGGTCGATTCGTGGCGGCGCAGAAATCAACGTCACATTTTCGCCCGCGACGGATATGCAGTTCGCGTTGCAGCAGGTTCAGGCTCGCGTGAATCAGGTCGCAGGCTCACTGCCTAAGGGTGTGGATCTCGAAGTTGAACGACTGACCCCATCCCTCTTTCCCGTCCTGTCGTACAACCTCGAGGGCGGTCAGCCGGCCGAGATGTACGACATAGCCCAATACGAAATTCGGCCGCTCTTTTCACGCGTGCCTGGTGTGGGTAGAGTCGACGTCCAGGCGAGTGACGTCCGCGAGCTCGAGGTAATTGTTGATCCTGTGCGCCTCGCTGCCCAGAAGATGACGTACGCCGATCTCGCAAACACGATCCAGTCAGCGAGCACTGTTTCGGCGGTCGGGCGAATGCCTGCCAATTACAGGCAGTATCTCATCGTAACGACTTCTGAAGCGCGTTCCGCGGATGACGTAGGCAATATCGTGATCGGCCACGGCTTGCGACTTCGCGATGTTGCGACTGTGCAAATGGGTACCGAAGATCACGTTCGCATTGTCGCGGGTGACGGCCGGCCTGCCGCCCTTATCAACATCACTCGGCAGCTAGGTGGAAATACAGTCGCAATTGCAGACAGCGCAGCGGCTATCGCCGCATCACTCGAAAAGACTCTGCCCCCGGGTGTCCACCTCAAACCGGTCTATGATCAGGCAGCCCTGGTACGGGATGCGGTCAAGTCGGTACGCGATGCGATGCTGATTGGCGCCGTGCTCGCAGTGATCATTCTGCTCCTGTTTCTCAGGCACGGAAGGATCACAGCTGTGAGCGCTTCTTCCATTCCGCTAACGATGGCAATCACGGTTTTTGTTATGAGCATGTTCGGGCAGACCTTCAACCTAATGACGCTCGGCGCGATGGCAATTGCGATTGGATTGGTGATCGACGATGCGGTTGTAATAACCGAGAACATTGTCCGGCACCTGCACATGAATCCGGACCGCGGGGCAGCGATTCGTGAGGCGGTGCGCGAAATCGCATGGCCAGTTACAACTTCTACCATAACTACAGTCGTTGTCTTTCTTCCACTTGGATTGCTCACTGGCGTCGAAGGACAGTTCTTCAGGTCGCTTTCTATTGTTCTGTCAGTCGCCGTTCTTGTTTCTCTGGTTCTGGCACTAACAGTTATCCCGCTCCTGGCTGAACAGTTTCTTACCGATGCGGACACCCACGATGAAAGAGTCGTCGGGAAGGGCGGCGCCTCCGGGTTGCTCGATAAAGTAAGCTCACGTATTGACGCACTTGGGACCAGGTACGAACGCGCACTGTCGAGTACGCTGCACAACCTTCGCGCGGTGCTAGTCGTTTGCGGGCTGCTTGCAGTTAGTGGGATCCTCGTTCATCGCTTCGTTGGGAGCGGTTTCCTGCCGGAAATGGACGAAGGCGCATTCGTCGTGGATTATGTGACGCCGGGCGGAACGGCACTCGCCGAAACAGACCGCGAGCTGCACATCGTCGAAGGCATTCTTACGCGCACACCTGAAGTAACAGGGATTTCGCGCAGAACCGGCGCCGAACTCGGACTGTTTGCAACGCAGCAGAACACTGGAGATATCGTCGTCCGCCTCAAGCCTGAAAGCCAGCGAAGTCGTTCCAGTTTCGAGATCATCGACGATGTGCGTGGCCAGATGCAGAAGGCCGTGCCGCGAATGCAGATCGAGTTCGTTCAGATTCTGTCGGACGTCATTAACGATCTTGCCGGTGCGTCGAGCCCGATTGACGTGAAATTGTTCGGTCCGGATTTGAATACACTCGAAGCCTATGGAACCAGGCTGGGTGCCAGGCTCGAGACCATCGGCGGAGTGGAGGACGTGTACGACGGGGTAGCGGAACCCGCAGCAGAGCTGGCAATGAGCATCAGTGCGGCTGAAGCAAACCGGATTGCGATGACACCATCCGATATCGCAGGGCAGTTGAGCGGAGCACTGCTTGGAGTTGAAGCCGGCGAAGTCAAACTCGAAGACCGCGCAGTGGGAATCCGGGTGCGATCACCAGATTCAGTTCGTTTCGCGATCGACCAGCTTCAGGGGTTCCCAATCGTCTCCCCGGTTACCGGCGCGGCCGTGCCACTCGGAACTCTGGCCACCTTCGTTCCAACTGAAAGCCGATCGACTCTCACGCGGGAAAACCAGCAGCAAATGATCGACGTCACCGCCGACATCAGTGGACGTTCGCTTGGACCCATAATGAGCGACGTGAAATCGGCGATTCGGCAGACGCCCCCACCGGCAGGCGTGCGTCTCGAGATTGCAGGACAATACGCGAGTCAACAGGCAGCCTTCAACGCTCTGCTCATCGTTCTTGTCCTCGCAGCAGTCAGCGTTATTGCGGTGATGCTGATCCAGTTCCAGTCTTTCATCGAACCGCTGGTGATCTTGATCGCCGCCCCCCTCTCATTCGTGGGTGCGATGGTGCTCCTCTGGATAACGGGCACGCCCCTGAACGTGTCGAGTTTCATGGGACTCATTCTCCTGATCGGGCTGATCGTCAAGAACGGAATTATCCTGCTGGATTTCACCAGGCATCTAATGATCGAGCGCGGCGCTACCATCGAAGACGCAATTCGCGAGGCCGCGAAGGTTCGGCTGCGGCCCATACTCATGACAACGCTCTGCACATTGTTCGGTCTGCTTCCGCTTGCCCTCGGACTCGGTGCTGGGAGTGAGCTTCAGAAGCCGCTCGCGCTCGCAGTAATCGGAGGTCTGGCTCTCTCGACTCCAATCACTCTTTTCGTCGTTCCCACTCTTCTTGTCGCAATCCGCGGCCGGAACTTCCGCCTCTCGCAACGCACCGCCACGGAGCCCGTATGAAATCGTTAGTTCGCGCATTGCCGTTCGTCCTTTTTGCCGCGTGTGCACACCTCCCCGGGCAGAGCGCCCAGTACCAGGTTGCAAACAAATACAAAATTGGTGGCGAAGGCGGGTGGGACTACCTCGTCGCCGACCCTGAAATGAACAGGCTTTTCATGTCACGTGGGACGCATGTAATGGTCATGAATTCCCAAACGGGCGCAGCTCTCGGCGACATCCCGAACACACTCGGTGTTCACGGAATCGCTCTGGCACCTGCACTCAATCGCGGATTCACAAGTAATGGACGCGATTCCACCGTCACAGTTTTCGACTACAAAACTCTGCAGGTTCTGGATCGAATCCACATCAATGGCCGAAACCCCGATGCAATTATTTACGAGCCGGTCACCAGGCGCATTTTTACGTTCAATGGAGGTAGTGCTGACGCAACAGCCATCGACGCCGCTACTGGAAAAGAGCTGGGCAACATTCCACTCGGCGGAAAGCCGGAAGCTGCGAATTTCGACCTGATGGGAAATGTCTTTGTCAACATCGAAGACAAGAGCGAAGTGGTCTCGTTCAACGCGGCAACGCTCAAGCTCAATTCGCACTGGGCTGTCGCAAACTGTGAAGATCCCACAGGCCAGGGCATTGACCGCACCAACAAGGTTCTCTTCCTTGCCTGCGGCAACAAGCAAATGGCGGTAGTGAGCTATGCCGACGGGCACCTCGTTTCTTCAGTTCCGATCGGGGAGGGAACCGATGGCGCCGCTTTCGATCCTGCGACACGCCTTGCCTTCAGCACCAATGGCGGAGACGGAACAGTCACAGTGATTCATCAGGATTCACCAACGGTTTACTCCGTTGTGCAGACTGTCCCGAGCCAGGCTGGCGCCAGGACCATTGCACTGGATGAACGTACGCATCGGGTGTACACGGTATCAGCGGACTTCGGAACTCCTCCAGCACCAACTCCTGAGCGTCCTCGTCCCCGCGCACCTATGATCCCGGGAACATTCACAGTCATCGTTCTCAGTCAGTAATTCCGGCGCACTGAAAAGGCCCCGCGAGCGCGGGGTCTTTTTCTATTTGGTAGCTTCTCGCTCGAGTAACTGTTTTTTCAGGTCGGATCCCCAGCGGTACTCTCCGATGACTCCGTCGCCGCGTACTACGCGATGACACGGAATAAGGATGGCCGCGCGATTCGTTGCACACGCACGCCCGACTGCTCGTGCAGACCTGGGACTGCCAATCGACCGGGCGACCTCGCCATACGTTCTGGTTTCGCCCACCGGAATCTTGCGGAGCGCATCCCACACTTTCCATTGGAAAGCAGTACCTGCAACATCGAGCTCGATTTCGGGAGACCGACCTTTCTCGATTAGTCCCACCACCCGGGA
>JANLYJ010000478.1:0-2088 GCA_031365555.1 Gemmatimonadaceae bacterium
GTTTCTGGTGACGCGGACGACGCAGCTCGTCTCTGGCCGCATCGAGTTCGGCGAGACTCATGTCTTCGTCGGCGATGGCTTCGTCGTCACCGTCCGGCACGGTGCTTCGGCCTCCTATGCACCTGTTCGCGGCCGGTGTGAGTCGAGCCCGAAGGCGCTGTCACACGGTTCGGACTACATTCTTTATGCGGTCCTCGACTTCATCGTCGACAATTATATGCCGGTGCTCGAGTCAGTACATGCGGAAGTCGAATCGATCGAAGATGTGGTTCTTGGGAAGGGCTTGGATCATCAGGAGATCGAACGGCTGTACATGCTCCGGCGCGATCTGTTGCGCCTGCGCAATGCCGCCGTTCCCCTGGTAGAAGTCTGCCGGCGGTTGGAACACTCCGAATTGCTGAAATGCGATGAGTCCATGCGGGAACGCTTCCGCGATGTTACTGATCACGTGCGGCGTGTGCAGGAAGAGATTGAATCGCTCCGCGAAGTCTTGGCGTTCGCCTTCGAAGCCAGTTTGATGACCAGTCAGGCGCAACAGACGTTGATCAGCCGCAAGCTGTCCGCTGGCGCCGCCATCCTTGCCATCCCAACTGCCATCGCCGGCATATACGGTATGAACTTCAAGAACATGCCCGAACTCGACACACCCTATGGCTATCCGATTGTGCTCGCTGTCATAATCACCAGTTGCAGTTTCCTGTTCTGGCGCTTCCGCAAATCCGGCTGGCTGTAACGCTGCACGGCTCTTGATTAACTAGCAGCGGCTTAAAGCTCTTCGGTCACGTCCGCTTTCGAGGGGTTCGGCTTTGGTTGAAGTCCAAGCGCACCCGATCAAAACGCTGAGCGAGAGACGGGCTCCAAATAGCACGCCAAACCGCCACAAACGATCCGTAGGCGACATTTACTATTCAGTTGGAGGGTGGGGTAGCCAGAATTACAAAAACGCGCCAGCGGTCAACGTCGACCACGGGATCGCATTAACTCTGTTTACGGAGAAAATGGACCCGATGCTCTGGCCTTGCGTCGCACTCCCGCGCATCGTATCCCGTTCATAAAGCCACTCGCCAGCCATGGACGCCCACCATGCCCTCCACCGTCTTTGACAGCGTCATCTTTCGTGATGCCTTCGGCTCGCCTGAAATGCGCGCCGTCTTCTCGGACGAAGCCCTGGTCGCCCGCTATGTCGAGGTCGAAGTCGCGCTCGCCAAGGCGCAAGGCGCGCTTGGGGTGATCCCGGCTGACGCTGCAGCCGCCATCGCCAAGTCAGCCGATGCCTCCAAGCTCGACATGGCCAAGCTGAAGACCGAAACAGATCTCGTCGGTTATCCCATCGTTGGCATCGTGCATCAGGTGCAGAAGCAGTGCGGCGACGCCGGTAAATTCCTGCATTGGGGCGCGACGACGCAGGACATCATGGATACCGCGACGGCGTTGCTGGTGCAGGCTGCCCTCCGCCTCGTCGGCAATGATCTAGAGGCGGTTGCAGCATCACTCTCAGCCCTCGCCGACAAGCATCGTGCCACCGTGATGGCCGGCCGCACGCACTTGCAGCACGCGCTGCCGGTGACGTTCGGGCTCAAGGTTGCCGTCTGGCTGTCGATGATCGACCGCCATCGCCAGCGCCTGAAGCAGATGCGCCCGCGCGTGCAGATGGGGCAATTCGGTGGCGCCGCTGGCACTCTTGCGTCGCTGAAAGACAAAGGCCTCGCCGTCCACGACGCCTTGATGGCCGAGCTCAAACTCGAAATCCCGCCAGTCCCCTGGCACGTCGCCCGCGACGGTCTCGCTGAAGCTGTGTCGTTCCTTGGCCTGGTCACCGGCACGCTCGGCAAGATCGCCACCGACGTCATGCTGTTGATGCAGACGGAAGTCGGCGAAGCCTTCGAGCCGTTCATGCCGGGGCGGGGCTCATCCTCCACCATGCCGCAGAAACGCAATCCGATCAGCGCGGAACTGATGGCCGCGTCCGCCCGCAGTGTGCGCCAGGATGTCGGCCTGATGCTCGACAGCCTCGCAGGCGCCGACCACGAGCGCGCAACGGGCCCATGGCATCTCGAATGGATCGCCTTGCCGCGCGCCTTCATTGCG
>JANLYJ010000507.1:0-6264 GCA_031365555.1 Gemmatimonadaceae bacterium
GCCGCCGACCTGATCAAGATTGCGATGATACGGATCGCAAACCGATTGGCCAAGGAAAAACTCTCTTCCAAAATGCTTCTTCAGGTTCATGACGAGCTCGTATTCGAAGCACCGGAAGACGAGCTGGAAAAGCTGAAGACACTTGTAAAGGAAGAAATGGAAGGAGCGGCAGAGCTTTCAATTCCCCTTGTCGTTGATCTGGGAGCAGGAGCGAACTGGCTTCAGACCAAGATGTAGATCAGTATCCTCGCGGGTGGTCATTGAACGCGGCCCAGTATGCACCGGTGCCGAGCGCGAGGATCAGGACGATTGCCAGCGGGAATCCGCCGATGGCACCTGCCACAAGCCCAAGGACTGAGTAGTACAATGCGACGAGCCCCAGTCCGTACACGATCGTTAGCATTGCTGGCTGATCTTCGTCGCCGCCTTTTCGAATTGCCATGTTGCGTGCTGCCTTAATGGGAACTCGGTGCACCCACTCTCCCCACATTGCAAGCATGCCACCAAGCGATTGTTTCACGCCCGGGGACCGAGGTTCAATGGTCCGCGATGTGAAAATATCTTCTGGCGTCAGGTCCGCCACACTCCTCAGCCTCGTCTCGACAAGTGCAGTCAGCTGTTCTACCGAAATACTGCCTAAGGAATCGACGTCGATCGGTTCAGCGAATTCCGCTACGACGATAGAGCCCGGCTCACCTTTCGCCTGAAATTTCAGTCCAAGGGGCACGATCTGAATTCTCCGGATCGTTTTTTCGTCACGTGCCTGCAGAGCGATGCGTGCAAGTCCCGAACGCAGCGGCGCGATTCTTGGCTCGTTGTGGCTCGTTCCTTCAGGGAAAATCAAAACGACACCGCTATCCCGAAGTACTTCTATTACGCGATCGAAAGCTCCCTCATTCCGCGACGGGTCAAGCGTTCCCTCCAGGGTTTTCTTCCTTTCATCGCTGACACGGCGGAGCGGCACGATTCCGAGTATACGAAAGAGAACTGCGAGAATCGGATTTTCAACCAGCGTCGCCTTTGCGGTAATGGAGAGCCGCCGCGGAAGTATCCAACCTGCAACGAGTGCGTCAACCAGCGCGTTTGGATGGTTTGCTGCAACAATGACCGGGCCTGTCGCGGGCACCCGTTCGTGCCCAACGACTCTGATGTCGGAATAGAACCAGTGCAGCGCGATGCCGGCGATCCACCGGAGAAACGCATAGAGCATCTGTTAGGTGACAGGCGACTTCTGTCGGCTCGGAGGAGTTTCTGGAAGTCCCCACAGCATCCAGAGTGAACCCACCATCGCAATCGCAACCGTGACCACACCCATCCTGTACGCGAAGGGAGCTCCATACTTCGGCGTCAGGCCATCGACTGCAAACGCCCAGACGAAAGGCCCGACAATGGCTGCCGCGCGGCTCGATAGAACCAGAAGGCTAAAGAATCTTCCAGCCTCTGCATCAGGCACAAGCGTGAGCAGCAGCGGACGCTCCGCTGTCGCCGTTCCGCCGAAAATCAATCCAATTCCGAATCCAACTATCCAGAAACCTGTCTTGCTCGGCACCAGAACCATCGCGATCAAAAGCAGAACCCAGGAAGCAATTACAAATAGAAGGGTCCGCTTCGGCCCAATGCGATCTACAAGTTTTCCGATTGGATAGCTGCCGATCACGGCCGGGATGGTGAGCACCAGGAAGAGCGTGATCTTCGCGCCACCAGTGAATCCCATCGCGTATATGGCAAAGAGAGTCATGTTGGCAATGATGGTTCCCATCGCATCCTGATAGAGAAACGTCGTCAGGATAAAGCGGCGCAGGCCGGGATACTTTTTTGTTTCGCGTATTGTATGGGCGACATCATGAAATCCCTTGCGCCAGTCGATTGCCCTTCCCCGAATGACATTGTGGTCTTTGCAAAAGAAAAAGAGCGGCAGGGAAAAGAGGAAAAAGAGCAGGGCTGTCGGAACGAACGTAGAGATGTTTCCACCCGTTCCCGAAAAGGGAACCATTCGGCCGAGCGTGGCGATGGTGTTTTCGGAAAACTTTCCAACAATTGGGAGCGTGCCGTTGAAGAATGGAAACGCAATCAGAATTCCGGCGATCGAGCCGACGTAGCCGACTCCTGTTCCCAGCCCGGACAAACGGCCGCGCAGCTCAGGGGGCGCGAGCTCTGGCAGCATCGCATTGTAAAAGGGCATTGCGCCCTGATACGTGTAGTCGGCGATGACGTAGAGCGTCAGGATTAGCAGAAGAGGAACTCCCACCAGGTGAAAGTTCGGAATCACAACGGCATTGCGCACTGAATCGCCAATTGCAGGCACCATGGTTTGTCCGACAATTCCCATTGCCGCAGTAGCAAGGCAGCAGACAATTGTAAAAACCGCAATCCACGGCTTGCGTCGCTGAGTGGTATCGGAGACAGCGCCAAAGACAGGAATGGACAAAATCACGAGAGCCGACACCAAACCTTTTGCGATCGCAAATTTGGTATTGCTCACCCCGAGGTCCGCAACAATCCAGGCGGAAAAGAAAAGGGTGGTGATGTTCATCGAAAAAATCGTATTCGAGAAATCGTACAACGCCCAGCTCCAGCGCTCGCGTGGCGGGGCCAGGGGCGGGTTCAAGTCACCTGCAACAGTTGACGGAGAGTTGTTCATTGCGATTGTTTGCATGATGATGACTGTAAGGTGAGGTCGGCGTCCGTTTTGCTGAATACGTAGTATTACGTAGGGAGCACAGGTCGCCCCCGGGTCACGCGCGCTACAAATTAGGGATCATGTCACCACTTCGCGCTGCATTTTTTTGTTCAGTGACGTTCGCGCTACTCGCGTGCGGCAAGGACGACGACAGTACCAAAGCGACCCCGGTTCCTGCGTCGCAGAACTCGCCGCCCCTCGCAACATCACGATTTGCTGCAACTGGCTGGCCTGAGGATGCGGGGCCGGTGGTCGTGCTCCCGGGTTCGACACACGACGAGGTGCGTCTTGTTCTTCCTGACCTCACAGACAACACTCTCAGTGACACTTCGTCATTTGAACTGGACTCACTTCCAAATTCGGCGATTTCCCTTTTCTCGCCGGGCCGCAGTCCTGTTCCCGTCACAGTCGTGGCTGGTGAAAGTGAGGAAAGTCCGCGAGGCTGCAAGACCTGGCCAACCGCTCGCATTTCTGCGTATCCCGGAGACGGGTGGAAGGTCGGACTTGCTGCGGGCGCAGCGGGCCCCCTGCCCTTGTCGGGTTGGGGCCCTGCGCTAATGAACGACTCCAGCGAAGCGGCTCGCGAAGTCGTTTCAATGGCAGCGTTTTCGCGCACGGATTCAACGTTTCGTGGAGTTCCGTTCGGCATAAGGTTTCTCTACCGAATTGAATTGGGCAGTTCGCGTGTCATCATCGCAGACGCACTGAGGCGCATTAACACTGAAGCAAACGTTCGTGAAGAACACGTGCTTCTCATTGCAGAGCGGCAGAGGGGCGAAAAGGAGTACGCCCTGGCGTTTCGTGAAACACAGAGAGGGCGTGAGGACGAAGTTCGCGTTCCCGAAATTTTGAGTGCAGTACTGCTCGGCGAGAATCGTCGCCCGGCAATTTTTGCAAGTCTCGAGTATAGCGAAGGTGCGAGACTTCTTTTGGTGGAGCGGCTCAGTGCGTCGAAGTGGGTGTTGCGTTGGCGCAGTGCGTACGCGGGATGCTAGCGCCTACAGTCCGGTAGGCGCGCTGAGAAAAATCCAGGGAATCCCAAACTTCTCGGAAACTTTGCGCGCCACAGCCTGAACTCCGAGAGTCTCTGTGGCGTAGTGTCCTGCGTAAATTATCGCGATTCCCTCATCCTCGGCGGCGACTGCTGTGTAGTGCGGTCCTTCTCCGACGATCAGTGTATCGATGTGTGCTTCGCGCGCTTCGGCAATAGTTTCAGCAGACGCCCCTGAGCCGGTGCAGATACCCCATTTCTTTGTGACCCGCTTCGCAACATTCGATGTAGTTACAACAGACCCGCCGTACGTCTGCGCGAAAGTTGTGGCGCGCGCAACGAGATCTGGTGTTGGAATGTTGCTGTCACCTGAACACCCGATCGCTGTTCCCTTCCAGTGCGCAAAACCGCCCGAGGGTGCGAGGCCAAGCTCCTTCGCCAGGAGAACGTTGTTGCCAATCTCCGGATGCATGTCGAGCGGAAGATGAGAGGAGTACACGGCAACTCCCATCTCGATCAGCAACTTGATGCGGCCGTAGGCACTTCCCGTATATGCAGTCGCGCCGCCCCAGAACATTCCGTGATGGACAATAAGAAGATTGGCGTTGGCGGCGACACACGCGTCGAGCGTACGCTGGGAAAAATCCACAGCCGCTGCAATTTTGCTGACGGCTTGTGCATTCGACATCTGCAATCCGTTGACTGCGCCGGAATAATCTTCTATGCGCGACGGCTGCAACACCTCGTCGAGATATGCACTGATCGCGGCGACGTCAGTCATGCGTGTCGTCACCAGGCACGCCCATCAATTCAAGAAGGCGCTCGAGATCGTCTGCGGAATAAAAAGTAATGACGACATTTCCGCGCTCGGCACCTTTCAGCTGGATAGAGACATCAGTCTGTAAGCGGCGGCGAAGTCTCTGCTCTACTGCGGTCGCCTGAGCCTCTGCTGTTTGCTTCTTTGCCGCACGTGCTTTCGCAGCAGGCTTGGGTAACGCGTTGGCCTTAACCAGCGACTCGGTCTGTCTGACTGAGAGTCCCCGGTCCACAACGTCTTTTGCAAAAGCCTGGATCTGAGACGCGTCGCTCAGAGGAAGCAGTGCTCGTGCATGACCGATAGTAAGATCGCCCGACCTCACCCAGTTTCTAACGGAAGCTGGTAAGTTCAAGACACGTAACAAGTTAGCCACTGTAGACCGGTCCTTTCCGACCATCTCTGCTATCTCGGCGTGGCTCAACGAAAATTCATCAACAAGGCGCTTGTACCCTTCTGCTTCCTCAATTGGGTTGAGATCGGACCGCTGGAGATTCTCAACAAGAGCAAGAGTGAGAAGTGCGCGATCGTCCACTTCCCTGACGTTTGCGGGAATCTCTTTCCAGCCCAGCGCTGTAGCTGCCCGGAGCCGGCGCTCACCTGCCACCAGCTGGTAGCCCTTCTTTCCCGGTGCATGTCGAACGGTGATTGGCTGCAGTAGGCCGGAAGCAGAAAGACTTGCCTGAAGCTCTTTCAGTTCCTCGGCTGCAAACTCGCGTCTCGGTTGGAACGGGTTAGGTGAAATCTCGGCAACCGAAATTTTCGTTTCACCTTCCGTTCGCTCGCCCGGCTTAGCGGGTTTTTCGGCCTGAGCTCCCTTGATCAGCGCGTCCAGACCCCTACCTAGCCGCCTTCCCTCTTTGTCAGTCGCCATTGGATCCGGCCGTTGCGGTGCGGGAAATGATTTCCTTCGCTACACCCATATATGCCTTGGCCCCCACCGAGCCGATGTCGTAAAGAATGATGGGCTTTCCGAAACTTGGCGCTTCCGCCAGGCGCACATTGCGCGGCACGACCGTGTCCAGAACCTGCTTTCCAAAGTATTCGCGAGCGTCAGCTGCAACCTGTCTAGACAGATTCAAGCGCGCGTCGTACATGGTAAGAAGTACACCGTCGATGCCCAGTGCCTCGTTAACTGAGTGTTGAATCCGGTGAACAGTGTTGAGCAACTGGCTCAATCCCTCGAGCGCGTAGTATTCGCACTGCAACGGAATAAGAAGCGCATCGGCTGCAGTCAGCATGTTGACCGTCAGCATTCCAAGTGAGGGCGGGCAGTCGATAATCACGAAGTCGTAGTCGCCGCGAACCGGCGCGAGTCCACGCTTTACCGATGTTTCCCAATCCTGCTGTCCCACTAATTCCACTTCAGCGCCTGCGAGCTCGGTGGACGCAGGTATCACGTCGAGCGTCGGGAACTGAACGGCTTTTCGAATCACTTCCTGCGGGGCGGCATTGCCGATGATCAGGTCGTAAAGGTCTCGATCCGATTCCGACCGCTCAATCCCGATTCCGCTGCTCGCATTACCCTGCGGGTCTCCGTCTACGAGGAGCGTCCGTTTTTCGGCCGCAGCCAAGCTGGCTGCAAGATTAACAGCCGTCGTGGTCTTGCCGACTCCACCTTTCTGATTGGCAATTGCTATGATTCGACCCACGCCACGCCGGGTTGGATGAGACGGCTAATCTATGAGTTCTTCGCTTCGAACGGCAGGGTTGTTTCACGTGAAACGGCAATTCGAACGCGGTTTCACGTGAAACAAGGGCCTTAACGGTTTGGGATGA
>JANLYJ010000015.1:0-4134 GCA_031365555.1 Gemmatimonadaceae bacterium
ATGCCGCGAAGCTCATCGTTCCCACGACGTGCACAATGTCGTGGGCCTGGGGACTGTTGCCGAAAGCAAGCTGTGCAACGTGTCCCGCAAACCAGCTGACGAACAGCGTGAAAATGAACTGGTAGATAAGCATGCTGCCCATGCCGGTCATCCCGTTGGGAAACACAGTCATCATTACACGCGGTCCATCCTCGACCTTCTTCGCAAACTCAGGCGACCGCATGTTCTTTACAGGGACGGGAACCGTGTAGTCGCCCGGCGGAATTGCGAGCGGTCCCACTGCAGCGCGGAACCCTTCTTCATCGGGCAGCGTGCCGTAGTCACTGTGGTGCCACGGGGTAAGCATCTGAATGAGCGCCGCGGCAAAGAAAACGAATACCGCAGAAACAAGCGTGGGAAGCCAGAGCAGCGAACTAAAGTGTTCCATCGTGTTTCTCCGGTTAAGAAAGCGCCGCTATAGTGCGCTCGGCGTACTCATGAACAGTTGTGAGTGTCAGACCCAATGCCTTCTGCAATGGCGATACAATGCAATCGCCCTTGCTGCACTCTGCACCTAGCGCCATTCCCGATCCCTTGCGGTCGTCGAGCAGTGATACGACTGGCGAGAGCAATGCGAGGATCGGCGCAGGCGCTTTCGTGGCTTTGTACTTTCGGCCTGAGACCGACTCGAAAATTCCTACAACCTCATTTGGTGAGAGATCTGCAGGTCCACCCAGCGGAATCTCGCGATTCCAAAGGCGCGAATCGCTCACTGCAAGCACTGCGTACCGCGCCACGTCCCGAACCGCGATGTAGCTGATCCGACCTTCACCCGATCCGAAGATCATCGCCTTGGCGTTTGCAAAGTCCCATCCCAGAAGACCGCTCAGCCAGATATCCATGAACACCGACGGCTGCAGAATCGTCCAGCGCATCCCACTTGCCCGCACCGCTGCGGCGACTTCCCGTTTGTACCTAACGAGCGGCGAGCTGCCTCCGAGATTGGGTGAAAGCGAAATGTGAATGAACTGCTCGACGCCACTGGTCTTTGCCACTTCGACTAGCAGCAGCTGTCCGTCCCGATCGACCGCGCGCAGCGAGTTTCCCTTCTCCGTGGACCCCATGGCTGTCGCAGTCGTTATGACCGTCGTAACACCAGCACACGCTTCCTCGAGCGCTACACGGGAAGCGAGGTCACCATTCACGATGGTCACTCCAAGGTTGAGCAGTCGTCCCTCTCTCGAGGAGCCATGACGTACGAAAGCGCGAACTTCCTGCCCGGAAGCCCTAAGCTGCCTGCAAACTTCGCTGCCCAATACGCCTGTAGCGCCTACGACGAGAATCATGCCTTGTCACTCATTAGAGTTGCCATCCAGCGCGAGTCCTCGAAACTCTCGAACAAAAACTTTGCAGCGATGGAGAGCGGAACCGCTACCAAAGCTCCCATGGGTCCGAGCAGCCACCCCCAGAAAAGAAGGGACAGCACAACGATGATGGGCGCAAGATCTACTGATTCAGCGACAAAGCGCGGCTTTATGACATTATCTACAAGAAAATTTATGATCGTATATCCACCAACCGTCATCAGGGCCCGACCTACACCAAACTCTATGAGAGCGAGCGCTGCGGGAGGCACGAGCGCTACAATAAAGCCGACGTTGGGAACGAAACTGAGCAGAAATGACAGAACTCCCCACAGCAATGCGAAGTCGACGCCGAGCGCGAGGAGAAGTGACGTATTGATAACCGCGGCGATCAATCCGAAGACTGAGTTCACCGTGATGTAGCCGCGCATCACAGATCCAAACCGACTGAATCTGGCTTTGGCGCCGGGAAAGCTCGCAAATGCATGATTGAGCTTGTCAGGGTAGCGAACGCCTTCGAGCATCATGAAAGCCATGAGCACAATAAGCACGACAAGTTTACCGGCGGTCGCACTTAGTTTCTTGATGGCGGTCAATGCGTATCCGACGAGCGCACCCGGCTGCACAGCTTCACTAGAGAATACCTGCGAAGTATCAAACGGGAGCCGAACCATCATCGCACGAGCCTGCACCTGCAGCGCCGCAATTCTCGTCTGGTAGCTCGGCAGCTTTCCCTGAAGCTGAAGAAGTGATGCCCACACCAGCAATGCAAAGAGACCGAGCACCAGCACACCAATCACAATTCCAGTCAGTGCTGCGATTGACGGCCTCCACCCTTTTTTCTGGAGCCAGGCAGACCCCGGCGCCCATGCGACAGATATCAACAACGCAAGCATCATCGGAGCAAGAATGGTCGACGCCGCACGCATTCCCGCCAATATCGCCACAATGCTCGCTGCTGCGAGCAGCATACGACCGAATGGCGATATCCCGGCCTGCGTCACGTTTGGACCGCTACTCCGGCCTCTGCGAGCTCAGTTGCAACGTCGGCAGTCGGCATGGCATTGGGATCGTATTCCCCTTCCCACCTCGCCATAACGACGGACGCCAGGCAATTGCCGACGACGTTCAAAGTTGTGCGCGCCATGTCCATCAACTCGTCGACACCGAGAATCACCGCAACCGCCTCCAGCGGAAGTCCGAATGTCGCGAGAGTTCCGGACAGGATGACGAGTGAAGCACGCGGTACCCCTGCTACACCCTTGCTGGTCAGCATGAGCGTCAGCATCATCATGATCTGCTGGCTTATCGACAGGTGAATGCCTGCCGCCTGAGCAGCGAACACGGAAGCAAGAGCCAGGTAGAGGGTGGTACCGTCGAGATTGAACGAGTACCCGGTCGGCATCACGAACGAAACGATTCGACGCGGAACTCCGATCGACTCCATCGCCTGCATCGCGCGAGGGAGTGCAGCTTCCGAAGAAGTAGTAGAGAATGCAATCAGTGCAGGCTCGCGTACTGCCTTCAGGAACCGCTTGATCGGTACCTTGGCGATCAACGCCACAGGCAGGAATACGAGCAGCGCGAACGCGATCAGCGCCCCGTACAATGTGAGGATCAACTTGCCGAGATTGATGAGAATCCCAAGGCCACTGTGTCCTACAGTGACCGCGATCGCGGCGCCGATACCAATTGGTGCGTATTTCATGATGATTCCGGTGAGCCGGAAAATCACCTCGGTCATCGCTTCCATGAAATGCAGGATCGTGTCTTTCGCCTTGCCGCGTACCTGAGAAAGTCCAACGGCAAATAGAATTGACCAGAAAACGATCTGGAGAACTTCATTTCTCGCCGCAGCATCGAAGATGCTCGTTGGTACTATGTGCTCGAGAATGCCTGCGAACGTCGTGTGCGTCTGCGCCAGCTCCGCAGCAGGATCCTTGCTCACAGCCAGGGAGACGCCGACGCCGGGCTTGGTGATGTTCACTGCCACCAGGCCGACAACCAGCGCCAGCGTGGTTACGATTTCGAAGTAGATGATCGACTTAAAGGCGAGCCGCCCAACGCGCTTCATGTCGTCGCCATGCCCGGCTATCCCGATCACCAGAGTTCCAAAAATGATCGGCGCGATGATCGACTTGATCATCCGCAGGAAGATCGATGAGAGCGGTTTGAGATTCTGGGCAGCTTCGGGAGCGAGCCATCCAATGAACGTGCCTATCACCATGCCGATGATGATCCACTGGGTGCCCGATATTTTCTTCAGAGTGCGAAGCATCTGCGAGTTCCTTACGACTTGATTGTTGGAACGGGCGGCGAATTTCGCCGAAGCGTTGAATTCCTGTAGCCGTACACGATATAGACTGCGACTCCAATTACCAGCCACCATCCGAACCGCACCCATGCCAGCCCCGGCAGTCCCTTCATTACAAAAACACACAGCGCAGCCCCGGAGATGCCGACAACGTGAACAAAAGGCACCCTGAATGGTCGCGGCCTGTCTGGATCGGTATGGCGCAGCACAATTACGCCGATGCAAACCAGTGCAAAGGCGAATAGAGTCCCGATGTTAGTGAGATCGTACGTTTCCCCTGCATCACCGATCAGGGCCCAGAGGGCAACGAAACCACCCGTAAGCAGAGTGGTAACGTACGGAACCCTCGATTTCTTGCTGATCTTGGCGGCCCAGCGTGGAAGCAATCCGTCCCGTGCCATCGCAAAGAAAATTCTCGGCTGACCGTACTGAAACACCAGGAGAACGGCGGCCATCGCGAGGGCATGGGCCGCGGGC
>JANLYJ010000163.1:0-4559 GCA_031365555.1 Gemmatimonadaceae bacterium
CCGCCCCTGGCATTCCGATCAAGCCTGTCAAGGCTCCATCATCGAGCGATATCTCGAGGTACTGAATTCCTCGCCAGCCCACCAGCGCGATGTTATTTATCCTGGCCTTCATCAGCTTCCCCCGTGCTGTCGTCATCCACCTCATCGAACACAACACCGCGCTGGGCCTCGAGTGCGATCTTCGAGAGGTCCGAGGGCGAGTTGTCGTGCCTCGCCAGCTCCGCGAACCGATGAATCGCCTCGCGGGGCACCACGTAGTCACCCGCCCTGCTGACAAAGCCGAGCTCATCGAGCATCTGTAGGCACTTCAACACTTCCTCATAGACAGCAGCACCGGTTAGCACCTCTTTGCGCTTCGGCGCGTACACCTTGGTGAGCGTCTCGGGCGGCGTTGAAGTTTCTACATCGTGTAGAAGCTCTTGCACCGAAATTCGCCCGTTGGCTTTGGTCAGCTCTGGATCGCGAGCCTTCAGTGCGATGAACTTACCCAGATGCATTACGCCGCGAGACAGTTTTCGGCTCGGCAGAAGTCCTTGCCCCAACAAGAAGAAGAACCCGTCCGGGTGCTGCACCAGGCGGCATGCATAGCCGGCGTAAAAGCGTTCAAGGTCGTCAAAGTTCTGCGCGATGAACTCGTAGGTCAAGTAGTCGTGCCGAGACAGATGTCGTCCACGCCGAAGAGCAACGTCAATCTCCGCAAACTGGTGGGAGTACAGCATCATCTTTTGCGAACCTCCAACTCTTCCATCGTCAGCCCGCCGAGAATGCTCACGTCGACTCGATTGCTGTTGTCTGCGGAGCCGTGGCTCAGAAGGTAGTGCATGACTTCGGGCAGTCTCGGAATCACGCGATCCAGCCCTGCCACCTCGGATGCTTGAAGTACAACCTCACTCCACCGCGCCGACCCCTGCAATAGCAACTCGTCAGAGATCTCGCGCAGACGCTGCGGCAACTGGTCGGGGGCAATGACTGCGACTTCTTTCGAGAAGTCTTGGCGCGCGCGCCTGATGACGGTTTTCGGGGGAGGGGTGGGTCTTTCCGCCAAGTACATGTGCCTGGGAGCGTCGACCACGCGCAGCGACCAATCGGGCACATCAGCGATGGAGCGCTTCAATGCGTCCGTGACCTTTCGCGACCGATCCACCATGGCGACAAACCGCAGGTAGGAGTGAACGGTGTCGTAGTGGCTGCCCCAGTCTGAATTGCGCTGCGTGGTCCACTCGACAATCGATTCGAGTCTGCGCCGCATGTCTTCGCAAAGAGGCGTGGCCTCTGCATAGCCTCGATCCTCGGCGATGTCCTGGATGCGATCGATGACACCGAATGCGACGTTCGAGACATCAATCGTGACCCCGAGCAGGTCACGAATAGTCCGCATGACGGTGTCCAGCACGTCTTTGCAGCGATCGATCGCGTCCTCGCTTGACTCCTTCAAAAGAGACGGAACGAAGCCACGAATCTCCTCGTGTGCTCGGTCCAAGAGTCGCTGGTGTCGAGTCACGGCGGCGAGCAGCTCGCGGGCGGCGTATCGCATTGGCGCGGAAACTTCTGTCGTCCACACTGGCTCGGTGGTGCAGGTCTGTGCCTTGTCGTGGATCGCGGTCATCTGCACATTAAAAGCGGCAAGAATGGCGCCAAGAGGTTCGCCATCGATGCGCACTTGCTGCACGTGCCACGCGGCGAGTGCTTCGCCAAGGCTCGTGAGCTGGTACTGAGAGTGCTCAGCTTGCTTCACCCGCACCATGTCGGCGCGGACAAGGCAGTCGGCCCTCAGCAGGCGATTGATCGACTCAGTCAATCGACGCTCAGCGTTGGTCGTTCCCAGGCCTTCCAAAAGATCGACCTTGGCCCAAAGCGCGCGAAGATCCTCGGCGCTCGTTACAAAGCCCTGCGCAGTGCCGGATTCGATGTCCGCGTACAAGAGCACGATCAAGGCTATGTCGCGAGCTTCGAGATGGAAGTCTCGGCGAGCAGCAATAACGTCATGCGCGGCTCTCAGTCCATCGTGAGCGCCGTCGGTCGCCATCACAGGAGATGGAAATACGCGGGGTTCAACTCATAGCGGTACAGCAACCCCTGTTTCGGCCCTCGAAGGATCAGTCCGTCGCGTAGAAGCTGCTTCATCCCGTTGGTGACATGCACCCGGCTCATTGCGAGTCCCTGCGCGAGGTCTGTGAGGCTCAGATAAGAGCCGCCAACCGGAAGCGCCTTGACCAGGTGCCATAGCAATAGGGACGGGCCCGCATCCAGCCCTGGCGGCCGAGCGAGGTATCCAAGCGCCGCTTCCGTCAACACTACGGCGCGCCGAATTTTGGTAGTAGCCATCCCGTGAAATCGATCATATTAGTAAACTGCACTTTACTAGTAAAGCACAGTTTACTAATGTGGCCTGCCCGACGGTCTCTCGAAGGGGCGTCCGACTGTCTCCCCGTGGCTCGATCAGCAGGCGTCAATGGGGCTAGTGTCGAGGTCGCATAGCTCACCAGGTGAGCTACTGAGCCGATCAGCAGCATATCGTCTATCCGTGGCCGTCGAACCCTACCGTCGGTCGGCCGCTTGCCAAAAGCCAAACCAATCCGGCTTGACGCAGGTGCCGAGAAGGAGCCTGCCCGTGTACCTCGCCCCGAGGCATGATCTTTTGCTTCGGCTAGGAGGGGTAGAGCAACCGCTTAGCCCACGTGACCGCGACGAATGCCTTGCGCCCCTTCTCCAACAGCTCCTCGGGGCGATTCACCGCGCGGTAGACCTGCACAACCTGACCAGCATCCGCTGAACGCCGGTGCGCATGTCGATGGGTTCGCCGCCAGTCAGACGGCGTCGATCCGGACCACCGCAGCAACTCACTCATCCACGCCGCGCACTCCGAGGCGGCGGCTATTGGCTAACTCACGGTGATTGCGGTCGTGCCTCGGCGTAGTTCGATGCAGATGTTCGCGGGCGCAGTCCCGACGGGCGGCAATTGCACCGGCACGAAGGTGGAGGGCTCGGAAGTTCGGCGTTCGCGTGTTGATTCATGGCTATGGCTCGGTTCGGACTTGCCTCGTCGAAATATGCCACGGAGCATCGTTTGGTAGTGGCATCTACGCTCGACCGCCGCGTTGAACGTTCCGCGGCAAAGACTTCCCGCCAATGCACTTTCAAAGCCCGGCAATAGGCTTCGGACTCACGGGGCTCCCCTTCTCACTATGTGCATCTGAACGTGAGGACGTACCAGAGTCTGTAGGCGTTTGCCTGTCGTGCGTCCACTTGTCACGAACTGGCGCTCCACTGTGACCGTGCCTGGCTGATAGTCTCCGTGCGCGAGCTTTGAAAAATAAAACACGAAAGAACAAATGTCTGCGTTGCCCATCCCGATTCAGCCTTTATCACCCGGAAAGCCGAGCGATGGCAGTGACGATTCGATGAAGCAGTTTCGCACCCGCGAGTCGAAGGAGCTGATTGTTGGCTTCATCGGGCCGATCGGCTGCGGTATCGCGAAGATCGTCAACGAGACCGAAATACTGCTTGCAAGTGCAGGCTATGAGGTCCGAAGAATAAAGATCAGCGACTTCCTGAAGTCAGAGATCGATGCGGGTCGCTGTGCACCGGGGCAGTACGCGGGCACCGGGTCCGGATTCAGGCGCTACAACCAGCTGCAGGACGCCGGGATGCAATTGCGTACAAGGTTCAGCACAGCCTGTCTCGCCCAGCACGCGATGGAGAAGATCGGCGTCTTCCGACTGAACGATGCGCCTTCCACGGTCGACGTTGCAGACGTTGTTCCAAACAAGGTTGCCTATCTCATCGATCAACTGAAGCATCCCGACGAGATCCATATGCTTCGGACGGTCTACCGCCGGCTGTTCTACCTTGTAGGCACCACCAGCTACATCGAACGACGCAAGGAATTGCTGATTGAGTCAGGAATCAAGGCCGATGAAGCTGAGAGATTGATCGCTCGAGATCGCAAGGAGGACGAAGAGGCCGGTCAGCAAATGGAGAAAGGGCTGAAGCTCGCGGACTTGTACATTCGAAATCGCGTGGGCTCAGACCATTACAAGGCGGCGCTCGCGCGTTTCTTTGAACTCGTTCATGGCCGCAAGATTCACACGCCCACTCGTGAGGAATACGGCATGTATTTGGCGCACGCGGCGGGCGCCAAATCGGCGTGCCTGTCGAGGCAAGTCGGAGCGTCTATTTTTTCCCCCGATGGCGAGGTCGTCTCAACCGGCAGGAACGACGTGCCCAAAGCCGGCGGCGGCCTCTATGGATTCGATCCGGCTTTTGACAAGCGCTGCTTTGCGCATGGCGGGTATTGCCGCAATGTGGAGCAAAAGGAACTTAGGCGCCAGAAGATGAACCAGGCGGTCAAGACGCTTCGCGACAACAAAGAACTGAATCTTGAGAAGGTGACCGATGACGATCTCGTGAAGCTGACCGACGCAATCTACAGACAGTCAGGCTTGAGCAACCTGATCGAGTTTTCGCGTTCGGTGCATGCAGAAATGGACGCGATCGTCGCCAGTGCGAGGAACGGCTCCAGATCGATCAACGGCGGAACACTGTTCTCGACGACCTTC
>JANLYJ010000057.1:0-5854 GCA_031365555.1 Gemmatimonadaceae bacterium
GCCGTGTTGGCTCCGTGCTGTCCGGGAGGAGTCGGGCGGCGCTCTACCGGGCACTTCTCGGTGAAGCACTTCGTCGCCTTCAAGAACAGCTTCGTTCCTTCGCGGCGGCACTGACGGCAGCTTGGTCCTGTGTAACGCATCTATTAAACCCTGCGCCGCTTTGGCGGGCGGCATCCGTTGTGTGGAATTGGAGTCACATCCTTGATCGACTTCACCTGCAGTCCAGCCGCGACAAGCGCCTGGATCGCAGACTCACGTCCGCTGCCAGGTCCCTGAACGCGAACATGCACTCGGCGGACGCCCTGCGTGAAAGCCTCGCGTCCCGCCTGCTCACCGGCGACTGTCGCGGCGAATGGCGTGGACTTCTTGGAACCCTTGAAGCCTGCCTTGCCTGACGAACCCCACGAGATTGTGTTCCCGTGAGCGTCGGTGATGGTGATCATCGTGTTGTTGAACGTCGCGTTGACGTGGGCGACACCTTCAGCCTCGATTACGCGCTTAACCTTTTTGCCGGTAGCCATTACTTCGTGACCTTCTTCTTACCCGCGATCGCGCGGCGCGGCCCCTTCTTGGTGCGGGCGTTTGTATGAGTGCGCTGCCCACGAACCGGCAGTCCACGGCGATGGCGGATGCCACGGTAGGAACCGATGTCCATGAGACGCTTGATGTTCATTGCGACTTCAGTACGAAGCGCGCCTTCAACACGGAAATCCTTTTCGATCGCCTGACGCAGACGATTCGTGTCTGCATCGTTGAGATCGCGGATCCGCTGATTTGCGTCTACGCCTGTACTCGCAAGAATCTTCCGCGCTGTAGCACGGCCGATTCCGAAGATATATGTGAGTCCGATTTCGATCTTCTTTTCACGCGGAAGATCGACGCCTGCAATACGCGCCATTAATTAGCCCTGCCGCTGCTTGTGTTTTGGATTGCGCTTGCAGATGATGCGAACGACACCGGATCTCTTGATGACCTTGCAGTGCTCGCAAATCGGCTTAACGCTGCTACGAACTTTCACGTGCTGCTCCACAGTGGAACGTACGATGCCCGTCAGGTAGGCGGGCATTTCAGAATTAGCCTTTCAACTTAGCCAAAGAGGGCGGCTAAGGCAAGGCAGGTGTGGAGTTTAAGTCCGGTCGCCCGGCAGCTTGCGTTCTGAGAGCAGCTTTGTGACAAATCGCTGTCCCTCCCCGACCCTTTCCATCTCAACCGCAATTGCCTCGATAGAGCTTTCAACCCGCTCTAGCCGCTGGTCGATCTGGGAGTCTGTCCCCGAGCCCCGGTGCAGCTCGGCCATCTTCTCCTGATGCTTGAAATACATCCGCGCAATTGCCACAGCTGCCGGAAGTCCGAAGACTATAGGGACGATGATTACTTCCGGGGGGAGAAATGCCATAAGCTCAGCTTAAGCCCGTTTTCCCAACCCGGCAACCACACTTTGCATCGCAGCCGCCGGATCCGCGGCCCTCGTAACCGAACGCCCCACAACTATGTAGTTGGCGCCCGCCGCAGCTGCCTCCTGCGGTGTTACAGTTCTCGCCTGGTCGCCGGCGGCATCGCCCGCGAGGCGAATTCCCGGAATCAGCAGACGAAGATCGGTCCCGTGCTTCATTCGAATCATGTGCGCTTCTCTTCCGCTGCACACGACGCCATTCACCTGCGCCGCGTGCGCAATTCCGGCGAGTCGCTCGACTTCATGCATCACATCGACGTCGGAACGTCCGATGGATGCGCTCAGTGATGCATTGTCGAGCGAAGTGAGAACTGTCACTGCAAACACCTCGCAATGGGATCCCGCCTCTGCCGCCGACTCAACTGCGGCGCGCAGCATTGCGATTCCACCGGCAGCATGGACGGTCACGATGCTCGCGCCAAGCGACGACGCGTTTCGGACCGCACCAGCGACTGTGTTTGGAATGTCGTGAAACTTGAGGTCCAGAAACACACGCTTTCCGCTGCCAATAAGCGACTCGACCATAGCGGGGCCGGCCGCAGTGAAAAGCTCGCTGCCAACTTTATAGAAGGCACAGGTATCACCAAGCTGCTGAACCAGATCGTTTGCCTCTTCGCTGGTGCGGAAGTCCAGCGCGACAATCGGAACTACTGCCATTGAAGTTTGCCCGTAAGTTCCGAAATGCTGTTTACACCATGCGCACCGCACCACGCATCGAGCTCGCGAATAATTTTTTCAGGGAGTCGAGGATTTCTCAGTGCGGCAGTACCAATCGCGACAAGCGATGCGCCGGCCAGAAAATATTGAACGACATCATCTGCGCATGTTATTCCCCCGACGCCCATCACTGGAACCGACACAGCCTTTCTGATTTTCCACGTCGCAAGCAGACCGACTGGCAACAGTCCCGGCCCGCTGACACCACCAGTTCCAAATCCAAGCTGCGGCTTTCGGGTTTCCGTATCGATCATCAAACCTGGAATCGTATTGATCACTGTGATCGCATCGGCGCCGGCGCTCACTGCGCTCTTTGCCGTGTCGCCTATGCTGCTCAGTGTTGGTGAGAGCTTCACGAACAGAGGACGCTTTGTCGCCGCGCGCGCGCGGGCAACGAGATCGGCCAGCACGCCGCTGTCTGCACCGAACTCGGTTCCGCCCTGCTTCGTGTTGGGGCAGCTCACATTCAGCTCGTACGCATCGATTGCGCTGTCTTCCAGTCGCGACACTACATCAGCGAAATCTTCAACTCGCGAGCCAACCACGTTAACGATTACTCGAGTGCTCTTCAGATTGGCCGTGATCCAGGGGAGATCGTCGCTTTTGGCTTTCTCAACGCCGGGGTTGGCGAGGCCAACTGCATTGATCATCCCGCCATCGAATTCCGCGACGCGCGGCGCCGGCGCACCAGCGCGTGGCTCGGGGCTCACTGCCTTGGTGACAATTCCACCGAGCACGTTGAGATCGGCAACGCCGTCGAGCTCTCGGCCATAAGCTGCTGTTCCTGCTGCCAGCAGAATTGGATTCTGAAAATCGAGGCCGCAGACGGAAGCGCGGAGCCGAGCTGAATTCATGTCATTAAAGCTATCAGCGATTCGCGTCGAGCTATAAGCTGCACTACCTGCGTTTTGATCCAGTCATTCGCTGCTGCAGCTCCGGCAGCCAGTTCGGTACGAGGACAAGCTGAAAATCATTCTTGTTGTTCAGCAAACCCAGCACCCGACCATCACGCGAAATATCATAGTTCGCCGCAAGGGTACCGCCATTCAGGTTTACCAGGGCAGTCGTTAGAACCGTGTCACGCGCAATCACTCTCAGAGTTGGCGCCATCGCAAGCTTCGCCCTCAGCAGGGTGTTGCCCACCGTGTAGTAGACCTGACTGCCATCGGAGGACCATACGGGGTTGCTCCCACCACCAGCTGATACCTGCACTCGAATCGCAGGGTTGGGGAATGAACGTACAAACACTTCCGATTGAACGGCGCTTCCGCCCGCGGCGACAGCGACCCATTTACCGTCGGGCGAAAACTTCGGAGCAAAAGCGCCTTCGCCTGAGAGATATGGAACTGGCACTGCGCCAGAGTCCAGGCTGTACCGGAAAACATCCCAGTTGTTGTTGTTGTAGGTAACACTCAAAACGGAGCGGCCATCGGGCGATAGTGCAATTGCCGGCGTCAACCTCGGAAGCTCGAACAGTTTCCTCGGCGAAGAGCCTCCGTCATTGTTCTGTTCCCAAACCGCAAAACGTTCTTTTTCGCCCTCAGCGATGTAAACCACAGTGCGCCCATCGCGGGTCCAGACCGGCGAAGCCGCCGTTCCAGTCGCCGACAACTGGGATAGTGTTCCGGTTGCCAGATCCTGGATCCAGATAGCTGCCTTGTCCGACTCGGAGATTCGCACTGCGATCTTCTGACCGTCGGGCGAAAGTCTCGGACTCCCGAAAGTGCGGATTTCTTTCGACACCGGCCTAAGCGATCCGTCCTTCGAAGCCCATACAAGCTGACTCATCCTTCCACCGCGCGAGGTGAGCAGTGCTCCACCGCTCGAAACAAATATGCCGGAGTTTCCATTGTTTCCTGCAACGACAGGCACTGGATCCAGGACTGGGACTGGCGTTCCGGCGAGGCCGCGTCCCGATCGGTCGAGCTCTACCGCCATCGTTACTCCATCCGCCCGCAAATACACGAGTGTCCGCTTGATCACTGCAAGCGGACGCACGCCCCGAAGATCAAGGCGCACTATTTCTCCACCGTCGATCGAAGCGGCAGCAATCCGTGACGTACTAAGACTTCCAGACCAGATCGTGAAGATCGCTGTCTTTCCGTCGGGCGTCGCAATCGGCCAAACAAACGCCGTTTCCTTTTTCGAAGCATCAGGCTTGGCAAACTCAACCAGGTCGCCGCCTGCTGCGTTCACTTTCGACAAGCCTGAAAATCCGCGTTCCGACCCGAGAATAAATTCGTCCCTCGTTGTCCAATCCGCGCCATTGTCCGCGTCAGCATCAGTCACGGCGATTGGTGCGCTTCCATCGAGCCTGACCTTCCGGAGTTTTCCATTCGCCTCGAATGCAACGGACTGACCGTCCGGCGAAAAAAGCGGCTGAGATCCGCCGGCGCTGCCTGGAATTACCTGCCCGTCCAGCTGATTGGTGCGCTGATAATAGAGAACCGACGCTTCTCCCTGCCGCACGGAAAACACAACGACGCTTCCGTCGGGCGAGATTGCTCCCGGCCATGGGAAATTGTCGAACGCTTTCGCGCTATCCGGCGTCGCAAGCACAAACCGAACTGGCGTACGCGCGGACTCAGCGCCAGTTCCAGGGCGAAGCGCCAGAGCACCGAGCAAAGCCAGTGAGACTACGCTGAGCGAAGCAACAAGCGGATCGCGAAATCGCGAGAGCATGTGGGGACCACGACGGAGCGCTGGCGCTGCAGCGGTCCGAGCCGTTGTGAAATTCGAGTAGCCACTCCTGCCCTGCAGGGCGTCCGCATATTCTTTTGCTGTCGAGAATCTGTCGGCGGGCAGTTTCTCCAGAGCCTGCATGACTGCCGCCTCGACATGCTCCGGAACCATCGAGCGGGTTGTCCGGATGGGACGCGGCTTCTCGGTGAGCATCCTCGCAATCACGGCCTGCGAAGTATTTCCAGTATGTGGCGGTTCGCCGGTGAGCATCTCGTATGTCATGGCGCCGAGCGAATAGATGTCGCTCCTGCAATCGATGACCCGGTCTCCGGTTGCCTGCTCGGGACTCATGTAGGCAGGAGTTCCCAGCGACAGTCCAGTCTGCGTCATCCTGTTGCCGCCCGCCTTGCTGACAGCGAGCGCAATTCCGAAGTCGGCTATCACGGGCTGGCCCGACTGCAGCAGGATGTTTTCCGGTTTCAGATCCCGGTGAATCACATTGTGAGCATGCGCGTAGTCCAGCGCATTTGCGATCGCGACCGACATGCGGATCGCCTCGTCAACAGGTAGCTGTTTTTCGCGATCGAGCCGGTTGCGAAGTGTCTCGCCTTCGACGTACGGCATCACATAGAAGAGCAGTCCGTTGGCTTCGCCCGAGTCGAACAGTGGAAGCAGGTTCGGATGCTGCAGGTTCGCTGTGACTTTGATCTCCGACAGAAACCGTTCGAGTCCGAGAATGGCACCGAGGTCGGGCTTCAGGACTTTTAGCGCAACATGCCTGTCGTGCCGGAGGTCGCGGGCCAGGTACACCGTAGCCATGCCACCGGCGCCGATCTCGCGCTCAATGTCATACCGGTCAGAAAGCGAGGTTTGCAGCTGCGCTATGTAGTCCAGAGAATCTCCCAATCAGCGGTGGGAAAGCGGGTGCAATATGGGATTTATGGGACTGCGAGGACAGAGGGAAACTGCTTACAAAAGCTTCTTGCTACTGGGTGACGCTAC
>JANLYJ010000081.1:0-1699 GCA_031365555.1 Gemmatimonadaceae bacterium
CGGGAATTGCGCGCACTCCCAACGTCACGCGCGACCTGATCCAGATCCGGTGCGAGCGGGGTGCGGATATCGTTCGCCGGCTCGGCTTTCCAGAAGCGTCAGCTACAGCAGTGCGTTCCCTCGACGAGCACTGGAACGGCATGGGGTATCCTGACGGCCTCCGTGGCGAAGAGATTCCTATCCTCTCCCGAATTGCAAACTTATCGCAGACAATTGAAGCGTTTTTCAGGACCGGCGGGGAGAGTGCTGCCAGGACAGTAGTTCGTGCGCGGAAGGGAACCTGGTTCGATCCCGCGCTCGTGAAAGTCGTGCTCGCGTGGAAAGGTGACAGTGCCTGGTGGTCGAAGTTGACGGGGCCGGATGCACAGGCGCTGGTGATGATGGAAGAACCCGGTCGAGAGCAGCGCGTCGTAGACGAGGCGGGTCTCGACATGATCGCCCTGGCCTTCTCGGAAATCATCGATGCCAAGTCTCCGTACACGTTCAGGCATTCAGCGAACGTCGCCGGGTTTTCCCTTGCGATGGCGAAGCAGTACGGAATGGATCCGATCGCGCAGCGCCGAATTCATCGCGCGGGACTGCTTCACGATATCGGGAAGCTCGGAATCTCGAACAGCATTCTGGACAAGCCTGGTCGCCTGGACGACGCTGAACGTGCGGCAATCGAGCAGCATCCCGTTTACACGTCTGAGATTCTTTCCCATGTGGCCGCGTTCAGTGACTTCGCGTGGACTGCCGCCGTGCACCATGAAAAACTCGACGGCTCGGGATATCCATGGAAGCTCACCGGCGATCAGCTCGATGAAACAGCGCGCATCCTGTGTGTCGCCGACGTTTGCGAAGCGCTCACTGCCGATAGACCTTACAGGGCAGGGATGAAGACCGAAGTGGCATTCGCACTCATGCGAAAAGAGTTCGCGGGAAAACTGTGTTCTACTGCTGTCGATTCGCTCGAGTCATGTTTCGCGTCTGCACCCGACTGGCTGGCTCTTCGCGCAGACACCCTCTAGCAAACCGTTCGCAATTCCTAAAGCGGAAGCGGTCTCCCACTTTCCGCTTTTAGGAACTACAACAAAACCTTAGCGGGGCAATTCGCTCCGCTTCAAGGGAACGATAGTGCCGTCGCGCAGACCCGGAAGAGCATCCGCCGGATTTGGCCTGGTCATTCTGCACTGCCCCTCGAAAAGCGCGCCTTCGTTGATGATGACAATTGGTGCGTTTACGTCTCCGTATACCCGGCAGTGGTCCATCAGCTCGACTCTGTCCGTGGCATTGACGTCACCCACTACCTCGCCGGCGATCTGAACGACGCCTGCCCGGATGGATGCGTTTACAACTCCTTTCTCACCGATTACGAGGCTGTCGTTCGAGATTATCTCTCCTCGTAACCGGCCGTTCAACATCACTGTGCCGCTGAATGTGAACTTTCCCTCGATTTCAGAACCCTCCGCGATGCAGGTTGAGAAATCAGTCACTTTCGCGGAAGACTTACTGCTTTTCTTCCACAACATGGACTGCTCCCCCTGGGGTTACCGCGTGGCGAACTGCTGGGCTTGCTGGACCGGCTGACTGCTGGCGCGCTTCTCGTCGATTGCGAGAACGCGTTCAACAGCATCGTTCATTTTGGTGATGTTACCGTTGAAGAATCCGCCTTTCGAGATGACAAGCGAATCTGTCTGGATGTTACCTGACACACGGC
>JANLYJ010000179.1:0-2322 GCA_031365555.1 Gemmatimonadaceae bacterium
CGCGGCAGGCGACTGCGTTTCGCGTCGGACAGGGAGATGTTCCTGCGGCTGCGGTAACCCTTTCCAATGGGAAGGCGCTCGTGTTCGCGCCGCTCGCGCCGGGCCTTCGGCAGCTTTCGTTCAGCTACATGCTCCCGGGCAGCGCATTTCCAATAACATTTCCGTTAGACCGGCCGACCTCAGTTCTCGAAGTTCTTGTAGAGGATCCGCAGGGGAGCGTGGACGGGCCCAAGCTCAGGGAAGTGGATGCTGTTTCACTCGAGCGCCGCCAGTTCCGCAGATTTCTCGGGGCCGAGCTTCCGGCGGCCGGTGAAGTAGTTGTGGATGTACCGCGTGCCGAAAGGGCGATGAATCGAACGTATATAGTATTGCTCACGCTCCTTATCGGTGGAGCGATGCTCGCTGCGCTTGCGCGCGCCTTCGTGCGAAAGTAGCTTCGATCTAAATAGTGCGGACGGGAGCCACGGAAACCGGTGAAATGCCGGTGCGGCCCCGCCACTGTAAGGGACATTAGACGCAGCACCGATGTGCCACTGGTTGTTTCAACCGGGAAGGCGGTGATGCGGTTCCGAGCCAGGAGACGACTTTCGTCCGCGCCACATTCAGAACCTCGGGGGAGGGACTGCTGGCATTCCGGGTGATTCTTGTGCGCGGAATTTCGGACATTCTCCCGTTGGGAGGTGTCCGTTTTGATTTTTAGAAGACTATTCGTCATCGCACTGTGCGTCGCCGCATGTTCAACGGACAAACCTGTTGAACGGTCGGCGCTCACCGATGATTTCGGCGACACTGTGCGCGCGGGTGGTGTTCCACAGCGCATAATCTCGCTCAACCCGACAACCACCGAGCTCCTGTTCGCGCTGGGTGCAGGTCACCGGCTCGTCGGACGCTCCACCTACGACCTCTTTCCATCCGAAGCGAAGAACGTCGCCGACCTGGGACCAGCGCTGCGTCCAAATGTGGAAGCGCTGATCGGGGCGCACCCGGATCTGGTGATTCTTTACGGAAGCAATGACAACCGTGCCAGCGCGCAACGGCTTCGCGCGGTAGGAATCAATACACTCTCCCTCAAGATCGACAGCATTGCGCAGTTCCAGCGTGCGGTAACGCTGCTCGGGAAAGTTCTGCGCGATTCGGTGAACGCGGCCGTGGTGCGCGATAGCGTCACGAAGACGCTCGACGCAGTGCGTGCCGCCACTGCGTCGCTCGGAAAGCCGGTTGTGTTCTGGCACATTTGGGATGCGCCGCCAATTACGATTGGCCGAGGCAGCTACATGAATGAGCTGACAGAAATAGCGGGTGGCAGGAATGTGTACGATGACATGGCTGCACCTTCGCCCACCGTGTCAATCGAGGATGTGGTCAAGCGAAATCCGGAATTCGTACTCGCAGGTCCCGAAGGGAATCGCACCCTGAACAGTGACAAGAAGTGGATGCAGGTGCCGGCCGTACGAAATGGAAAGGTGCTTGTACTCGATACCCTCGTTGTTGCGCGTCCCGGAATCAAACTTGGTGAAGCAGCCTGGTCGCTCGCGCGCCTGCTGCACCCAAAAGAGCTGAAGTGAAACGTTCGCCCCTCGGCATCTGGATTGTCGTTGCACTGGTAGTCGTCGCGCTGATGCTCGCGGGCATTGTGCTCGGCACAATTCCAATCCCTGTGTCGGATGCCCTGAACGCACTTTTCGGAAACGCAGATCCCACCACCGTTGCAATCGTTCGTACGCTTCGCCTGCCGCGCGTTGTATTGGGAGTGCTCGTTGGCGCCGGACTGGCGATGAGCGGCGCTGCGCTACAGGGTACGCTCCGCAATCCGCTCGCAGAGCCCTATCTGCTGGGGGTATCGGGCGGGGCCGCAGTTGGAGCTGTGCTCGCTTTCGCTGTGGGTGCGTCTGCGCCTGCATATGTAGCGCTCGCTGCGTTTGTTGGGGCAACTACCGCGGTGATGCTCGCGCTTATAGTTGCGCGGGCTGCCCGCTCGACTCGAAGTGACCCACGTACGCTTCTGATGGCGGGAGTAATCATCGGCGCGTTCGCGAATGCAGTCATCATGGTCATTCTTGCGAACGCGCCGCCGAACACGATTCGTGGCGCACTCTGGTGGATGATGGGTTCACTCTCCGACGCCGACTGGCCGGCGATACGGTGGCTCGCACTGTACCTCGCGATAGGTGGAGGAGCGCTCGTAGTTTATGCCCGTCAGATTGACCTCCTCGCGCTGGGCGAGGAAGCAGCTGCCGCGCTCGGCGTCAATGTAGACAGGGCAGCACAGCGTGCCTTTCTTCTCGCAGCACTCATTGCGGCTGCAACTGTCGCCGCCGCCGG
>JANLYJ010000162.1:0-6709 GCA_031365555.1 Gemmatimonadaceae bacterium
CCGCGGCCATTGGAATCTGTGTTGATGTAGACGGCGCCATTTCGCTTCAGTAAATCTGCGTGAGTCTCAGCCCATTCTACGGATCCAAGCAGTCCGGGTTCTTCCCCATCCCACGCAGCGTAAACAATCGTACGCTTCGGACGCCAGCCCGTCTTGGCGAGCTCGCCAACCGCGCGCGCTTCTTACAACAGTGTGACCATACCGCTGATCGGATCTGATGCGCCGTTTACCCATGCATCATGATGGTTCCCGCGGATGATCCATTCGTCAGGCCGCTCACTTCCAGGAAGTCTTGCGATGACATCGTACAACGGCACCATGTTCCAGTTGAACTCGAGCTTCAGGTGTACAACCGCAGGGCCAGGGCCCATGTGATACGTAAGTGGGAGGGCGCCTCTCCACTCTGCTGGTACAACCGGTCCACCCAGCGATTTCAGGAAGGGCAAGGCATCAGCGTACGAAATCGGAAGCACCGGAATCTTCATGATGGTCGGTGACTCCTTGACCGTCAGCCGCTTTGCATCCTTCGTCGCACCAACACCGGGCGTAAGCGGGTCTCCAGGAGAGAGCGGCAAGTCCTGCACAGATCCGCGCTGCGCTCCCGAGTCGCGACGCCATGCACCCGTTGGGTACACATCCCCCTGATAGTACCCGTCGTCACGAGGGTCAGAATAGATGATGCATCCAATCGCACCATGCTCAGCGGCCACCTTCGGCTTGATCCCCCGCCAGGACCCGCCATACCTGGCAATGACAATCTTTCCTTTTACATCGATGCCATTTTCGGCGAGAACTTCGTAGTCGCGCGGGATGCCCTGGTTCACATACACAAGCTCCGCAGTCACATCTCCGTCGGCAGAGTACGCGTTGTATATCGGAAGCTGCTCGTCAACCTGACTTGTAGTCGCATCACTGTCGATCCTCGGCTCACTAAGTGATGCAGTGAATTTTTCCGGACCGACCAGCTCGAGCATTCGCGTCTTCGGAGTCGGGAAGAGAACGCTGAACTCCTCTATCTGCGTGTCGTAGCCCCAGGACTTGAACTGACCAGCAATGAATTCTGCGTTCGCTTTCCCGTATGCAGATCCCAAATGGTGTGGATGCGCAGTGAGTCGCTGCATCCAGTCACGGAGATTGTTGGGGTTCATCGATGCATCCAGTCTCGCCTCGAGTGCGCGTTGCTGCGCGCTGGTGGCAGGAGAGAAGCCAATCAGTGTTGGCTCATCAGCGGGTGCATTGGCCATCAGCAGTGTGGCGCCGATGACGAGTGAAGCGGAGCGAATGAAGTTTTTCTGCATGGTCATGAGTGTTGGGAGAGGTTGCGAGCCACGAAAAGCAAAAGCAACTGAGAACTGCCATGGCTTCCCGCGGCCTGCTGATTGGCATCCGGCTGCCGGCAGCCGCAAAGCGGGCAGCGGGCAGCTATGTCAGTTCTCAGTTCTTACGATCTCGAATGCGAAGAAATGCCGGTCATGCTGACCACCACATCCGCGCTGCGACGGCAATAAGAAAAACCGCAAACATTCTCTTGAGATAAAACGCGGGGATGTTCTGTGCGTACCTGGCTCCGATATAGGCGCCGAAAAACAGGCCGAGCGCGATCCACAGAGATGCAGACACATTGAAGTGTCCGCGTTTGTAATACTCGTAGGCCCCGAGGGCTCCGACGGGAAGGAGAAGCGCGCCGAGTGATGTGCCTGTGGCGTTGATCGGCTGCATCTTCGCAAAGAAGATGAGCGCGGGGACTATGAGAATTCCGCCACCGATGCCAAACAGACCGGAGAGGATTCCTGCGCCAAAGCCAATCACGATAAAAATCCAGGTCATGGAACTTCTCCGGAAAGGAAGCTGTCCTTGAAGTAGGCGACAGGTATGGTGCCCATCGACATGAAGCGCTCGTGAAAGTCCTTCGCTGTGAATGCGCCTCCTCTGCGGGCCTTGAATTCTTCGCGGAGATTTACAATCGCATTCTTGCCCAGGTTGTACGCGATCGCCTGGGTTGGCCACTTCGAGTAGCGGTACATCGCGCGACCCGCTGAGTCCATCGCCGCTTTCGCTGGCCCGTCCGTAGTTGCACGTGCGCGCGCGTTAGGCTGAAAGAGGGCGTGCTCGGTGAAATAGTCGACCGCTTGGTCGAACGACATTCGCTTTGTGTGAATGCCGACGTCCACCACAATTCGGACCGCACGGAGAAGTTGACCCTGCAGTTCGTACATGTACTCGCCAGCTGAATAAAAGCCGTACGGGTGACCGGTCGCTGGCTGCGACATCAGCTCCTCTGCGTAGAGCGCCCAACCCTCACTCGCCAGTGAATCACTCCACATGGACGACGAATCTTCGACCGCGCCAGGCGTCAACCAGCGGATGTTCGAGATCTTGGCTCCGTTGGCCGTCATGTACTTGTAATGCCAATCGTGGCCGGGGAAGCCTTCGTGTACTGCAGTGTCAGCAACAGACGCAAAATTATTCTGCTTCAGCGCAGCGGCATCATTGTCGGTTGGCGTGAGGTAGAACCTTCCGACACCCGTCGCCTTGAAAGGAGGCGCTGGATAGTACGCTGCGTCGATCGTGCTCCGCAGAACCGGCGGCGTGGGATACACGTCCAGACGATATGTTGCCGGAACGTCGAACAGCTGATTGTCGCGGCCGAACTTCACTGCACGCTCACCTGACTCTTTGTACCAGCGGAGCAGTTGGTCGTCGTCCTTGGGCGAGTCCTTCGAAAGAAAAGCCATGACAGCCTGAATTCCCGCATACTGCTGGGCAGCTGTGTCGAAGGGGAGGTTCATCCTGGCCTCGGCTGCAAACTTCCTGGCAACATCAGCGACCCTGCTCGTGTAAAGCGTGACCTGTTCCTTTCCGTACTCGAACAGCTGGGCCGCCGAGCGGGGATCGCCAAAGATGTGGCGCACTCTCCATTCGTATTCTGTCTCACCGGATGCGAAGCGATCCACGCTTTCATTTACATCGAACGTCTGTGAAAGGAAATCCGCGAAGGAATCCCACGCTGCAGCTGCACTGTTTCCGGCGGCTGTGAGACGCGGTAATGTCGTGGAGCCGAATCCGCGGGCGCCTATGAATCCTGATGCGGTCTTTCCCAGTGTGTTACGGAAGTAGTCTGCGTTTGACCTGGCGCCGGCGATCCCATCGCGCTGGACCATGCGCTTGTCAGGAAGATTTCCCGACCGCTTTCCGCTTAGCAGGTTCGCACGCGCTGCATCCAGATACGCGGGAATTGCAAGCGTTCTCGTGATGACTTCATCCCACTCAGCGGCGGTCCCAAGCATTCCACCGGGAATGTCCTGCATCTGCTGCATCTGCCAGTCCACGCCGCGAAAAGGTTCAGCGACGTAGGTGTCGATCGATCTTTCGAAATACCGCAGATCGGCAAGTTGATGAATCAAAAAGTCGAGCTGCGAGATCATCACTTTGTAATCCACGCGCTCCTGCGCCGATAATGTGACCGGCTTGATACGGTTGAGCGTTTCCCGCATCGACCGGTAGAATGCCACTTCTCCGGATATCGAAATGGCCGAGTAGTCGCGCAGGCGTGTGTTGGTGTTCTTCAGGTCAGCGTGGTACGCATCGCCACCCAGGTATGTGGATGTAACCGGATTGCGCAGGAGATGGAAAATGAAATACTGGTCTCGGAGCTGCGAGAACGAGCCCGGAATGATTGCCGGACCTGCAAGTGTCTGGCAGGCCTCGAGATTTCGTAAAATTCCAAAGCCAGCAGCCGTGTATGCGGCGCGAGCGAAAAAATCACGACGTTTCATTGAAATACCTCTGTTAGTTCGTCAGGAAATGCCGGTGCGGATAGCCTTCGTCATGGCGTCTGCAAAAACGTCGATCTCGTCGATAGTCGTGTACACGTTCGGCGTGATCCGGAGTCCATCGAACTCCGGGTGAGCGATGGGCGTGGTTACGATCCTGTACTTCGACATCAGCCATGCGCCAAGATCGCCCGGCTTAATGCCTTCCACGTGAACCAGAGCTATCGCACCGGAGAAGGGTGAGTCCAGCGGAGTAAGAATCCGGAAACGCGTACTCTCCGCGGCGAGGCGCTTGGCCCAGCGATCGCGCAGGAACCTGAGTCGCGCAACTTTGCGATCGGAACCGATCGCACGATGGAAAGCGAGTGCCGCCGAAATCGCATTGTGATTCGCCGCTGGATGCGTTCCGATCTCCTCATACTTCCGTATGTCGGCTTCCTGGCCGGGGTTACCCGCCATCAGCGGCCACAGCTTTGGAATCTTTCCCTTACGCACATACAGGAACCCCGTTCCTATCGGCGCGAGCAGCCACTTATGCAGGCTCGTCCCATAGAAATCCGCCCCAAGGTCGTCGCGCTTGAAAGGGAAATGCGCGTATGCGTGCGCACCGTCTACGATCACTTCGATTCCAAGCGGACGCGCCATCGCCACAATCTCGCGAATGGGCATTATCTGTCCGGTGAGATTCGTTATGTGCGGAATCTCGATCACCTTGGTCTTCGGCGTTATCCCGCTCCTTATCTGCTGTACGAGATAGTCCTGTGATTTCGGCGGCACCTCGAACGACACCTGCTTGAGCACGATCCCTTCGCGCTGGACGCGCTGATTCCACGCGTTGAGCATGCGCCCGTAGTTCTGGTTGGTGACCAGCACTTCGTCGCCACGCTGCAGGTCGAGCCCGAGTATCGCAATCTCGTTTGCTTCCGACGCGTTCCGGGTAATCGCCATTTCTTCGGGATCGCACCCGAAGTCGTGCGCGAGATCCCGCCTTACACTCTCGATGCGTGGCTCCAGTACGCGCCACATGTGTTCGACTGGAAGCTCGTTTGTGAATCGCAAGTCGCGAATCATTGCTTCGAGAACGTGCGTCGGAGTTGGAGAAATTCCGCCATTGTTCAGGTTGATCATGGTGCGATCGGTGTCGAACGCACGCTGAATCTGCGCCCAGTACGACTCGTCATCGGCAACGGAGTCGGGCGGGGCGCCTGAAAATTCACGCCCCGCTCTCAGCGCAGTTGAAATTGCGCTCGAATTAAAACCTGGTGCAAACGCGAGTCCTGCAGCGGCGAACCGTGTGAGGAACTCGCGTCTGTCAGTCATTACCAGATTCTCGCGCGCACTGAATCAGCTCTTACCATCCCGTCACCTGGCTTGCACCCGAACGCCTTGGCAAACTCAGGCATGTTGGAGAGCGGGCCATTGATTCGGTACTGTCCGGGCGAATGTGGATCGGTGCGGATCATGAGCTTCAGCTGTTCGGGACGAATGTTCGTGCGCCGCGCCTGCGCATATGCCAGGAAGAATCGCTGCTCGGGAGTGAAGCCGTTCACGATTTTCCGCGGCTTGCCATTCATTGCCCGTTCCATTGCTTCGAGAGCAACCGATACACCGACTACGTCTGCCAGATTCTCGCCGAGCGTGAGCTTGCCGTTGACGTAAAGACTGTCAGCGGCCTTGTATGCCGAATACTGCCGTTCTACAACAGATGCGCGCTCGGTGTAAAGGCGTGCGTCGTCAGCCGTCCACCAGTCGCGCAAATTTCCCTGCGCGTCGAACTGACGGCCCTGGTCATCGAAGCCGTGCGACATTTCGTGGCCGATCGTTCCACCCACGCCGCCATAGTTCGCAGCATCATCATACGAAACATGGAAGAAGGGCGGCTGCAGCCTGCCGCCGGGAAACACGATCTCGTTGAGCGATGGGTTGTAGTATGCGTTGACGGTGGGAACTGTCATGAACCATTCTTTTTTGTCCACCGGCTTGCCGTACTTCGCAAGATTCCGCGCGCGCTCGAACCGAATGACATTGTCTGCGTTCGCTGCAAACTGAGTGCGGTCAATCGAAATCGAGTTGTAGTTTCTCCACGAATCCGGATATCCAATTTTCGGGGTGAACGTGCCCAGCTTCACTAGCGCCTGTTTCTTTGTCTCGGCGCTCATCCAGTCCGATGCCTTGATACGGTCCCCGATCACTGCGCGAAGGTTGCTGACCATGGTAAGCATTTTCGCTTTTGCAGCAGGTGTGAAATGCGTCTTGGTGTACTCGCGTCCGAGCGCGTCGCCCAGATAAGTATCGGCAAGCCGCATGCACCGCCTCCACCTGGGCTGCTGCTCACGGGCGCCGTTCAACTTGGACGAGAAAGCGAAATTCTGGTTCACAAAAGCGCTGCTCAGGACATTTGCGCGATTGTTGATCGTCTTCCAGCGGAGATATGCCTTCCAGTCAGAGATTGGGCGGCTGGTCAGCTCTGTGTTGAATGCCGTGATGAATCCCGGCTGCTCAACAATGATGTCGCGAGCACCCCGAATTCCAAGTGCGCCAAGCAGGGCAGGCCATTCGACCGCCGGGGCAAGGCGCGAAAGGCTGTCTACGCTCAGCAGGTTGTAGTTCAGGTTCGGATCGCGAAGCTCTACACGCGACCGCGAAGCCTTGGCAAATGCAGTCTCGAGTGAAAGGATCCGTTGCGCATCAGACTGTGCGTCTGCTGCAGTGAATCCAGCGAGCTGAAACATCCTGGAGATGTGATCGACCAAGTCGTCGCGGGTTTTCTGCGACGCAGCATCGGTCTTCAGGTAGTAGTCGCGGTCGGGCAGCGAGAGTCCGCCCTGGCTTACGTAGGCGACAATCCTGTCACTCTTTTTTGCGTCCTGGTCGACGTTGAGTGTAAAGCCGGAGTTTCCGTACTTCTGCTGTTCAGTGATCGCTGCGAGGAGCGA
>JANLYJ010000211.1:0-3092 GCA_031365555.1 Gemmatimonadaceae bacterium
GCGCGCAGGCGGAACTCCGCGCCGCTGTCCTGACATCAGCCGCGCTCGCGCAATTGGATTCGAACCGCGTGTGTCACTCGAGGAAGGACTGAAGCAGACCGTCTCGTGGTATCTCGCAAACGCAGACAAGCGACCACCCGCGAAAGCATGAGCATGAAGCTCGACCGCGAGATCGAATTCTTCGACGAGTTCGAGCAAAAGCACGGCGAATACGACGTACTCGGGAAGCGCGCTTACAAGCAGCTGCTCGACAAGTTCGACGAGCTTGTCCGTCCAAAGAAAGGGCAGCTCTGCGTAGATCTCGGCTGCGGCACCGGTGCGTTTACGCGGAGATTGAGCATCTTCGATCTCGATCTTCTTGGAATCGACATTTCGCCACGGTCGATTGCGCGCGCGAATCAGGAGGGCGGCGGTCCGAAGTACATGACCGGCGACATCATGAGCGTGGATTTGCCGGCAGAGTCGGTGGATATCGCGGTTTTCTCAGGCGTGCTGCACCATCTCCCCGAACGGGAGCATCGTGCGTCGGCCTTGCGTGAAGCCCTCCGCATCCTCAAACCCGGCGGAAAGGTTTTCGCGTTCGATCCGCACAGCGGAAGCCCTAGCATGTTCCTTTACAGGGATCCGCGCTCGCCTTTGTACTCGGATGTTGGAAAAACCGAGAATGAAGTGATGCTCGGCCGCTCGCAGATGCGGCGCGAGCTTGAGGATATAGGCTTCAGGAAGGTTGACACTTCCGGCCTGGGCGGAATTACATACCGCCACGTTGAGGGAAGTGTGGCGCAGAAGCTTCTGAAGGTTTACAACCTTTATGAATACATGACGATGCTGCCCGGCGTGGGAAATGTGCTGGGCTCGTTCCTGATAACGTTCGGAACCAAGTCGTCGCAATAGACCCCGACGAAAATGGATAATGCGTTGATGCTGCTCGCCGCGCTCACACTCGCGGGCTGCATAATTGGTTTCCTGGACGCAACCATCGGCGGCCTTTCCATTCCAGCATTGGAGCTCGAGGATAGAGCCGAGGCTCCATTTCCTCGCGTTTCCATTATCACAGCGGCGAGGAACGAAGAGCGCGCAATAAGGGAAGCGCTCCATTCCATCCTGCACCAGGATTATCCCAACTACGAGATCATTGCGGTTGACGACCGCTCTGAAGACAGGACCGGAGCGATTCTCGACGACATGCACAAGGAATTTCCCCAGCTGCAGGTGCTTCACATTTCAGAGCTGCCCGACGGATGGCTGGGGAAAAATCACGCGCTGTATGCAGGCGCCGGCGCGGCGATTGGCGAGCTGATTCTTTTTACCGATGCTGACGTGAAGTATCTGCCTAGCGCCCTGTCACGCGCCGTTGGGTACATGCAGAGGAATGGGGTCGATCACCTGACCGTTGCTCCACACCTGGAACATGGTACCATCGCGCTTTCGCTGGCAGTTCAATATTTCTTCATGGCGCTCTCGCTTTACATGAGGCCATGGAAGGCGCGCGATCCCAGGAGCAAGCATTTCATGGGAATCGGCGCATTCAATTTGATGCGGCGCACAGCGTACGAAAAAGCCGGAACCATTTCCCGCGTTGCGCTGCGCCCCGATGACGACATCATGCTCGCAAAAATTCTCAAGCAGTCAGGGGCCAGTCAGCACGTAGTGTCAGGAGAGGACATGCTGAGCGTCAGGTGGTATGCAACGCTTCCTGAAATGATTCACGGATTGCAGAAGAACGCGTTTGCCGGGCTCAGGTACAGCGTGCTTCTCGTCACCGGTGCAATCCTGGCCAATCTTATTCTGAACATCTGGCCATTCATAGCCGTCTTCGTCACGACTGGAACTACGCGCGCTCTCAACATCGCCGTGTGCCTGGTGTTGATGGCGCTGTACGCTGGCGGCGCCTACCGCACGCGCGGTCGTCCATGGCTGGCTATTGCATATCCTGTTGCATCTGCAATCTTCATATACATCCTCGCAACGGCGACCGTGCGCACCCTGTTGGGCGGCGGGATCGCATGGCGCGGAACGCGATACTCGCTCGATGACCTCAAGGCCAACAAGGTATGAACTACACATATCGGCATCGGCAGGTCGGTACCCTGATGGGGCTCGTCGCACTCGCAGTCCTGATCGTGGGACTTGTCCTGTATCGCACGCTGTCGCTGCGCGGCGAAGAGAATTCGGGTCTGATTGTCGGCCTGCCGATCGTGATTACTGTCGTGACGCTGGCGCTTTTCTCGGTACTGGAAATTTCCATAGATGCGCAGAATCTCACCTGGCGATTTCTTCCGTTCATCAGCAAGTCAGTTCTGCTCGCTGATGTCGTAGACGCAAAACCCACCCGTACGTCTTTCATATACGGGTGGGGCATTCACTACACAGATCGCGGCTGGCTCTACAACGTCTCAGGCTTTGGTGCAGTCCACATTCGTACGAGAGACGGCAAGCAGTTCATGCTTGGTACCGATGAACCGGTGGCGCTGGCCGACGCGATCAACCGCGGCCGCGCCACACTCCCACTCAGCTAAAACCGTCGGGTTTCTCCCGGCCTCATCACGGCCAGGCGGCTGTTGTTCCGGAATGCGGCGCGCACCTGGGTCTCGGTTGCGAGTGCCGGAAATGTTCCGAAGTGCATAGGGACAATCGTCGTGGGATGGAAATATTTTCGGATCGCGAGCGCTGCAGTCGCAGGGTCTTCGGTGTAAGGTCCGCCGCCCACGTTCAGCAGAATGATATTTGGATGAAAGCGCTCTTCGATCAGCGACATGTCTCCGAATATCCACGTATCGCCTGTGTGATAAAGACTGCGCCCGTCCGCGAACTGCAGAACGAAACCAAGCGGTCTTCCGCCCGGATCGCTCGAGTGCATGGCGGGAACAAGATTGACCGTTACATCGCCAATCTTGAATGATCCGCCAACATTCCCGCCCATCACCTGAGCCTCGGGCAGTCCAAGCGAACCGGCATACTCGAACGTGCTGATCACCGGCGCCCCCGTAGCCTGCGCAAGAGCCTTCGCATCTCCGCCATGATCGAAGTGTGAGTGCGAAACAAGAATTGCCGCAGGCTTATTTACGCCACTCCAGCGCGCAATTGCCTTC
>JANLYJ010000238.1:0-1971 GCA_031365555.1 Gemmatimonadaceae bacterium
TGCACTTCACAAGACGAAGGATTCTTGCCCTGACGGGGGCCCTTGCCAGTTCTTCGATGGAAATCTGGGTGCCGTCGTCTTTGGGGCAATCGGCAGCGTCGTCGGGGCCGCGATTGGCGCCATAGTGCCAACGCCGCGCGAACACTGGCGCAGGGTCTTACCGCCCTGACCCTACGCTAATGTGCGACGGGTCTTCCGCCGGCGTTCCAGGTGGGAACGGGCCCATCGGCAAGCAGTCGCGCAGCCATTGCTCCCGCGCGAATGACTCCCGTGACGTGAGGAAAGTCGATCTTGCTCACATCGTCAGACACGACGTGATAATCGTTGCGAGGGTCAAAGCTCGACAGCGTATGAGCAGGAATGCCCATCATCGCAAAGATGATGTTGTCGCTCCGCTCGAAAAATCTCATTTGCGGATATGGATCGGCGACAATCGGAACCCCCGCAGCGTTCAACATCGCACCCATGGTCGATCGGTCATAACCGGTCATCCACCCCTTGCCCGGCCCGCCTGCCTTTGGATCGGGCCGGCCGATCATCTCCACTTCCATTTCGGCGACCATTTTCGAGAGAGGGAATAGTGGATGTGCAACGAGCCACTGAGTGCCCTTGATTCCTTCCTCCTCCCCCGTCGTTGCGATGAAAATTAACGTTCGTCTGGGCGGCGGACCGCCGCGCAGCGCGCGCGCAATCTCCAGAACCGCTGTCACCCCTGACGCGTCATCGTCTGCACCGTTGTAGATCGAGTCCCCTTCAACTGGCGCACCGATGCCGAGGTGATCGTAATGTGCAGCGATGACGACAATCTGGTCGCGAAGAACTGAATCAGCTCCGGGCAGGACTCCGATGACGTTGCTTCCAAGCGCGGGGACAGGCTGGAAATAACCGTTGGAGTCAACGGGAACGAGACCGATCGATTTCATCTCCGCAGCGACGAACGCTGCGGCCCTCGCGCCACCGCGACTTCCTGCTTTCCGGCCTTCCATCGAATCAGCAGCGAGCGTCGACAGAATCCGCCGAACATCCACGTCCTTGATAAGCGAATCGACTCCGACCGTCGCAGTGACTTGCGCAGCGGATGAGCGCAACGCGCCCGCTGACATCGCGAGCGCGCAGACAACCAACCACAAGTTTTGTTTCAGCTCAGCTTTCACTCAGAGTACCGATGCAGTGTCTCCAGGAATCAGGATCTTCCGGATCACATTGATCGGAATTCTACCCTGCTTCACGAATTCTGTATGAGATTTCCCCAAACTGTACGCCGTACCCATAACCTTCGCGTAGTCGCTGCGAAGCTTCATGATCTCGGGCTTGCCCAGCGTGTAATAAAGGTAGGTAGGGTCATAGGCGCCGCGCCTTGCTTCTTCATACCCGTTAGCGAGGAAACGAGCCTTCATTGCAAAACAAACAAAAAACCGCTCCAATATCGGAGCGGTCTTTCGTTCAAGGCGAGGTCTAGAGTCGACGATCTGTCGGATCAGGTCCCGGAACCGACGCCGGATTCCCATCGATGCGATCCTTCACATTGTCAACTGCATCGATCGCCTTGTTCGCGACATTGCGCGAAGTGTCGGCAGCACGATCTGCGAGATTCTCGCCGCTGTTCAGCGCCGTATTCGCAGCCTCGCGCGCGGTGACCGAGCTGCTCGAAGACGTCTGGCGGCTCGAGTATGCTTCCTGCGCGTACGGACGAACTGTCTGCCAGTCGCCGTGCTTCGACCTGAGATCGTTGCCCCAGCCTTTCTGTAGATCTGACTCGATCGCCTCGAAGCTTTTTCCATTGTAGTCGGGATTTTCGCTTGCGATGTGTCCAAGCTGATACGCAGGACGAACATCGTCATAGCTCCGATCGGCGAGACGATCCTGACGTGCCTCATATGCCTGACGATAGTTGTTGTCGTCGTGGTCAGTGAATCTCGACGCCGCTTCGGAAACCGTGCGGCCTGCCCACCAGCCGCCGACTGCACCCGC
>JANLYJ010000351.1:0-7994 GCA_031365555.1 Gemmatimonadaceae bacterium
CTCGACCGCGATATTCGTCCGGGAATCGCGCTACGTCCGCGGCCGGAATCGTAGTCTCGCCGCGGGTGCGATTCGTTCGCCCGATCGCCGCGTCGTTGGGAAGAATCAGAACGTCGTAGTTACCCAGCTTTCCTGCATCTATGTCCGGCGGAAATACAACTGTATAGGGAAACTCGAACTGGTCGAAAAGGAATCTTGTCCAGCCGGATTCCATTGAACCGCCGAATCTATCCCACAGCGCAATTCTTACAGGGCGCACAGTTTCAAGCGAAACTGAAGAAGGTGTACTCGGAGTAACGGTGACTCCCTTGTCAGCTGCGGCCTTACGCACCAGCGCCAGCGACGCGGCGGATGCAGGAAGAAAGAACGTTCCGGCCCGAAACAGTTTTCCGTCGATCGTCGTCGAGCGGGTGAGTGTTTTTACCGGAATTCCAGCAGCGAGTGCCCGGTTCACCAGGACAAACGCGTCGTTCTGCTCGCGTGATACAAAGTAGCCTCCGGCCTCGGGAGCTTCACTAAACGCTGCGACTGGAGCCTTCACAAATCCCTGTACTTTCTCGAATGGACCGCCGAACGCGTCCATCACACGGTCGAACTCAACGCCCATCTGGTATGCGAGCGTCCAGCCGGCGTTGTCGTATGGCGCAGTCGGCGCGGCTCCCGGATATGGGATGTCGTCCGGGTGATCCTGCGGCTCGAACATGTCGAGAATGTGAGGCCTGAACGCCTGCGCAGTTTTCACAACCAACGATCCCGCGGGGTAGCTTGTCCCCGCAACCGAGAACGACTGAGTCGCACGATGGATCGTGATTCCATTCTTTACCAGCGTGTTCACGAATTTCACGGCCGTCGGGAAATCGCGCTGATTCGACGGGATGATGTAGCCCCGCGGATCGCGTGTACCTGGATTATTCAACATCGCCATGTACTCTGCGCTCGTCTTTGCTTTTCCTGCCTCGCTGTCGCGCGCCATCTGCGCCTTCCATTCTTCGAGGCGGTGCGGCGTCCGCGTCCACGAGTCACGGCTGCCCCTCTGTATGGAGTTCCTGCCCATCTGGTAAATGTTGTACAGGAATGTCTCACGATATCGCGAGGCGACATCGAGAACCGCGCGGTTCGCAGTAACGGAGTACGCGAGTGACTGGCTGAAATGCCAGGGCTGCGGTGTGATTGGCATCGGCGTCACGCCCGCACTCAACAGTCTATCAGGCACCAGTGGAATGGTGATTGGCGTCGGATTGCCGATTGTCTCAGTAAGCAGCCCGATTATGTTGTGGAAATAAGTGGTTGTGCGCATTCCACCATTGAACCAGGTGGAAAAGGTCCCGCCCGTCCGCATCGTTGCACCGGGCTTGTTCTCAGCGACGAAGCGCGAATGCATCGCAGCTCCAACGAGATCCAGCTCGGTGACTACAAGGGGATCAACGTTGTAATTGAATGGATCACGGAAGGGCGGTGCGAAAAGAACAGTGCCTTCCGGACCGCTCTGGTGGTGGTTGTACATAATCTGCGGATACCATGCACGAAAGAGAATGCTGTCCATTGCCTGCGTTTCAGGCTGCGACGCCATATATGTATCGCGGTTGTTGTCGTGTCCGATGTAGTGCTGGTAAAGCACAGGGACATACCGCGTGGTTCGCTTCAGCGTATCTGCCTCGCGCATATACCAGTTCGCAACGAGGTCCCATCCGTCGGGATTTGCGGGCACAAGCAGAATAATCACGTCGTCCAGTATCCGCCGTATTTCAGCGTCATTGCTGCTCAGCAAGTCGTAAGTCGTCTGTACCAGCTGGTGTGAGCCCAGGACTTCAGACGCGTGCAGCCCGCCGTCGATCCACACAACTGCCTTCCCTTCGGCAGCGAGTGAATGTGCCTGCTGATCTGTGAGTCCCTCTGCATTCGCCAGTCTGCTCGCAATCTCCTGATAGCGCGAAAGATTCTTCAGGTTCGCTGGCGAACTCACTACTGCCATCATCATTGGCCGCCCCTCAACCGTGGTTCCGATCCGCGTGAGCTTCATGCGATCCGACTGTTTCGCAAGCTTCTCCCAATAGTGAACGAACTGGGTGTAGTTGATCAGGAAATAATCGGCACCCACGGCCTTCCCGAACTGCTCGGCGGGCGTGGTGATTTTTCGCTGAGCAAAAGCCGCAGGCGCAGTAAGGGCGAGTGCTGAGATGCCAACGAGTGAGGAGCGAATCAGGCGGGAAAGTGTCATGCGGTAGTTGAGGATATTCGTTGGAGAAAAATTAACCCACTGGCTGCACTTTTCTCGTAGCGTGAGCAGCCACAATGACACCGCCCATCACGATGGCGCTTCCGAGAATGGTGAAGAACGGTGGAACCTGTGAAATCCCCGGCAGCAGGGCCCCGATGACAGTCGCACCGATCGGCTCGCCGAGTACGAGGAGATTCACGACGTAGGCGGGCATGTACCTGAGCGCCCAGTTCATTCCGGTGTGGCCGAGCAGCATGGGACCGATTGCAAGCCCACCGAAAATTGACAGCTCCCGCGCTGGCATTGGGTACAGGGAAACCCCGCGCGACATTGCAAGTATGACCAGCACGGCGAAGCAGGAAGCGTAAACAATTCCTACATAGGCCCAGATTCCCATGGATGCGCGCACTCTTCGGCCGATAGTGTAGTAGGCGCCGGCAGTCACCGCAGCGGAAATCGCTAGCAGATTTCCGGTGAGAGCGTTGCGTGCCGTCGCGTCGTCGCCCAGCACGGAGGGGAGCGCAATGACCATCGCGCCTGCAAAGGCGATGAGAATCCCAACTACCTGGAGGCGGTTGGGAAATTCACGAAGGAAAATTGCCGAGATGGCAACGACAAAAGCAGGCTGCAGGCTGACCAGAGTTACAGATGCAGCTATTGTGGTGAGATGTATCGAGCTGTTCCACGCCCAGAAGTGGAGCGCCAGGAGTACGCCGGCGAGCATGGAAAGACCCACGTTACTGCGGGTCGCGTTTTTCCATTCTTTCCATTCGCCGGAACCGGCAAGGAATCCAGCAACAAGGAACAGTGAGAAAAAAAGCCTCCACGCCGCGATAGCGAGCGGATCGGAAGCTGAAAGTTTTACTAGCGGGCCGGCAAACGAAATTCCGAGGAGTGCAAAGCCCAGCACCATGGCAGGCGAAAGCCCGCGAACTGGTGTGTTCGCGGGCGTCGGCTGGTCATTGGCAGAATTTGTCAGAAGTGCGAATCTAGTCCGTCGGCGTACCTGCGCTACGGTTCAGGCTTTCCTGCCGCCTTATTTTCGTGAGCTGGCGTGACGTCTCGCTCGCGAAGCTCAGCACTTTTCCAGTGTACCTGGAGCAGTGAGGCGTGTTCGTTCCACGCACGCAGCCATTGTAGCCCTGGAGAGCCGAGCGCAGCGATCCCTTCCGCTTCATCAGATCGGCAAGAATGCTGGTTCCATGACAGATGTTGGACTCGATGTTCACGAGATCGCCCGAGCCGCATCCCCACTTACCGCTATGGAACGGCATGACCTGCATAAGGCCGGTCGCGCGCACATTGCTGCGGGCAGCTGGCTGAAGCCTGGCATTTTCGGTCAACACAACACCCACGAGCAGAATTGGATCGATGCGCTTGCGTGTGCCTTCATTCACGATTGCCGTCGCAATACGGTCGGCGAGATTACCGTCCCGCGTATAGCGGCGCAGCACCTGACCAATCCCCGCCGCGAGCGAACCCTGACGCATGAAGACTGGAGCGCTTGGCGCTACGACTGAATTAATCGCCTGCACTGGAGCCATGGCGACTGCACCCGGAAGCCTGAACAGGTCGCCAGGCGTAGTCGGGTTGATGCGCTCATGATTCACGGTCCAGTAGGCACCGCCGACGATCAGCGCCGAAAGCGCTACACCATGAGCAATCGCCTTGATTCCACGGGCGGTAGCAGCATGACGATTAATCAGGGCAGTCCAAACTTTCTTCACTGAATTCAAGCAGCCTCCTCAGTCGTTTTTGAACTCGAGCCTAATGAAGGCACGAGCACGCGTCCTTTTGGATCCTTGAAAGCTCTTCCCAGTCGGTCAGCAAACTTCTCGAGAAGTGCGAAATCGGATTCCTTGATGCTGTAGCGAGCAACGGTTGTTGGCATTCCAACCGTGGGATGCGCATCACCTGCAGTATTCTTTCGTATCTGTTTTCTTCCCTTCACCAGCTCCGCACCACGCGGTTTTGCGAAATTCCACATCCGCCGGCCAATCTGTGAATTCGTGAGCGGACACCCGGGGTATCTGCTCCGAATCATCCTGATGAAATACTCGTTGTCCGTGACCCTGCGACCGTCACCGACTTCCTCTCCTTCACAAACCGGCGACACTGCCAGGTCAGCGGCATCCAGACGAACCTCCAGCGAAGCACCAAGTACCTCGGCGATCTGACGGAGCTGATGGAGCGAAACGTTGTAGCTCTCATCGTGTTCGATGTTTCGGATCGTCGAAGGAGACACGGGCTCTCGCATCTGAGCCGCTACATCCTCTCGTCGCAGGCCTCGAAGCTTCCGCAACTGCTCGAGCTCCCTTCCGATCCAAAGCTTGGTATGTATTCTGGTAGTCCGGTTGCTGTTATAGGTATTAATATAACCGGACTGATGCGGTAGGTCAATGGATGACCTTCAGGTTTCGATGATGGCTAAGCTATTGTCGATGATGGACTTACGGTACCGAAGAACCCTGCTTTAGTCTGATCCATCCCCTGAGATATCCACCGACAGCATCTGCGACGCCACCTGATCCGCGAACTTCATCACCTTACCCGAGTAGGTATGGCAACGCGGGGTATTTGTGCCCCGGACGCACCCGTTATACCGGAGGAGCGCCCTCTGCAGGTTCGGCGACCCTTTGATGTAGGACGCCAGGATCGCGACACCGTGGCAGATGTTGGTGTCCACATCCATCAGGTTCCCGGACTCGCAGCCCCATTTGCCGGAGTGAAAGGGCATGACCTGCATCAATCCCCGCGCGCTGACATTGCTGCGCGCTACGGTGTCGAACTTCGCGTTCTCGGTCAAAAGGAGACCCATAAGTAGAACTGGATCGATGTGCTTCTTCCCTCCCTCGCGAATCAGAGCCGACGCAATCCGCTCGGCCCGGCTGGTGTCCTTGGTATATCTGAGAATTACCCGGGACATTCGGAATGCCTGTTCGGTCGGCCGCTGTTTGTTAGGCAGGACGGCGACACCCGGCATGCTGAGGAGCTCGCCGGGTTTGAGGTACTTTGGTTTTTGCTGGTTGATGGTCCAAACCGTACCGGCAGCCAGGAGAATTACCGCCCCAAGTCCCTGAAAACCGAGCCGCAGAAATCTTTTCCAGGTGGGTTCGGGCTCCCAGTCATGCCGACGGCGGGGTACATCGGTGAAAATGGTGCCGTTTTCTCCGCGTCGCTCACTTTCCCAATCCGGCATCGTCATGTTCATCTGTATCTGCACCGGATATGCCAAGCCCGGTATGGAGCTTGCCCCCAGCTGAGTCGATGAGAGAACAGGAAGGCCTTTACCGATCGTTCCGTTTCCTGAAACGGGCGTTGATCGGCACAGCAATCGTCGTCGCCGGAATTCTGGCTTTCGGCTATTTCTTTTTCATGCGCCACGCCGATGCTCCGCGTGCGTGGAAAGCCGCGGACCGTGAAATCGCGAGCGGAATGCTTCGTTACGGCGAAAAGGTCGAGCGCACAGCCAAGGTATTTCAGCGCAGGGCGTCCGAGTACTACAGAGGCTCGAACGGAGTCCTCTACGCAACGAGCGAGCGAATAATCTTTGTCGGTGTCGTGCCGCCCTCGAACACACGCAGCGAGGACTCTCCTGACGTCATCCTTACGAGCGAGTTTCCAAATGACACGACGCTCGTGATGGACTTCAAGCGCCTGTACCTCCTCACCTCACATGGCGTGAAAATCAGCTATCCCGGAAAGGCCGAAGGGGTTTTTGCGGCCTACCCCGGCGAGTCGGAAGCACTCGACTCACTTGTGATCAATGTGAATCGCCGCCTGTCTGCCATGAAGGACACGGCTGCGATGGAGCGGCGGCTGCGGGAGGCCGTTGCAAAATTGATTCGTGAGCCGCTGTACTACAGGATTCGGAGCGGAGACGCGCTTTCGGTAGTCGCCAGGAAATTCAGCACCACTCCCGAAAAATTAAAGGAGTGGAACAAGCTTGCAACCGATCGCGTGCGCATCGGCGACAGCCTGCTGGTGAAACCCGGGAAGTAGCTACCGCTCGAGGCGGTAGCCTGCTTTCCAAACCGTCAGGATGTGCTTTGGATCCGACGGGTCCACTTCGAGCTTTCGCCGCAGCTCGGCGACATGGATGTCAACAGTACGCGTCATCACTTCAGCCTGGTGACCCCATACTTCCTTTAGAAGCTGAAGACGACTTGCCACCGCGCCATTCCGTCGGGCGAGGGTAAGCAGCAGGTCGAACTCCTTGGGCGTGAGGGCCACCGGAGTTCCATTCCGTGTCACGAGTCGCGACGAAGGATCGATCATGATCGATCCAAACTGTTCGGTCGCCATGGCCGCAGGTGTTTCTGGTCCGCGAGCGCGTCGCAGAATTGCCTGCACGCGGGCAATGAGCTCCGTGAGACTGAAGGGCTTGGTCACGTAATCGTCGGCACCAAGCCGGAAGCCGGCGATCTTGTCGGTTTCTTCCCCGCGAGCTGTGAGAATCAGCACCGGGACTCGGTTGTCCGCGTCGCGCAATTTCTCCAGCACCGTGTAGCCGTCCATTTCGGGAAGCATAAGATCGAGGACGATGAGATCCGGCTTGATCTCGATAGCGCGCGCCAGTCCTGCGGCGCCATCTCCCTCCACTTGCACTTCATAACCTTCAGCCTGAAGACTGCGGCTCAGTCCAAATGCGAGATTTGCGTTGTCTTCAACGAGCAGGATCTTCACGCGGTCACTCCTGCATGCTCAGATGGCGACGGCAGGGCAAGACCTGGCGCGCCAGCGGACGGAGCAAGCTGAAGCTCGATCACAAACCTCGCACCTGTTTTCCCGGACTTTCTCGACGCAGTATCTTCCACCCAGATCCTTCCTCCCTGCAAACGCACAAGTTCTTTCACGATTGAAAGTCCGATGCCGCTGCCGCCTGCAGTGTCCGCATCGCGGGCGAGGCGGTAATACGGATCCCAGATTCGCTCGCGTTCCGTTACGGGAACGCCGGGACCGTTATCAGCAACCCAGAGACGGACACGACCATTGTCGATCTTGCCACCAATGGAAACAGTCTGAACGACCGGTCCGTACTTCACAGCGTAATCGAGAAGGTAGAGCAGGACCTGTCGCACAGCTCTCGGATCTGCGAGCGCCACCAGGTCATCCGGCGCATCGACCTGAATTGTGTTTTGTCGCGCGCGAGCAAGCGGTGTGAAAGCATCTGTCACCCGCACGAGTTCTTCACGCACTGGGAGTGGCTCCATTGCGACAGATGCGGACGCATGCTCGGAGCGCGAGAAGCTGAGAACATTTTCCACCAGGTATGTCAGACGCTGCGATTCTTCGTCGATGATTTCCAGCGAACGGTCACGCTCTTCGTCGGACTGGAGATGACCTTTGCGCAGCAGCTCGGCAAATAATCGGATCTGGGCGAGCGGAGTGCGCAGCTCGTGCGAAACGCCGGAAACGAATTCCTGGCGCGTCTGTGCAAGCTCCTGCTGTCGTCTCAGCTGCAGAATCGCCATTGCGACGAGCCCGCTGGTCAGAGCCAGCAGAAGAGAAAGCAAAGGAAGCCGCGACGGGGGAATTCCGCCTACAACGAGACTCGAGGCCATGGTCGGATGCAGCGCAACACTCACCTCCAGGTGAGCGAACCGTTCATCGAGGGTATCGCGCGCAATGAAGCGCGACTCGAATGCAACGGGCGAGTGGAATATCTGCTTCCCCTGGGAAGTCTGCACCGAGATCGCGAGCAGCGAGTCACCTGCATTCTTTACAAGCGACGGCGGGAGCAGTGGATTGCGCTGAAATGCCCTGAAGAAAAATG
>JANLYJ010000354.1:0-8363 GCA_031365555.1 Gemmatimonadaceae bacterium
CCTCGACTCGGCACGGCAGTTCCCGCGCGTGGAGGGAATAAACCTCGAGGGCCGACATTTTTCGCTCCCTGCCGATTTCGGCGCGGAGTTCAACATTGTGATCGTCGCGTTCCGGCGCGAGCAGCAGGCCGATGTTGACACGTGGCTTCCTTTTCTTCGCGAGCAGAAACTACAGGAGCGAGGCGTGCGGGTGTACGAGCTGCCCACCCTCAATCGCTCCTACCGGTGGATGCGCCGGTTCATTGATGGTGGGATGGCGCGTGGCATCCCGGACAAGACCACGCGCGAGGCGACGATTACGCTTTATATCGACAAATCGCCATTCAAGCAGGCGCTCTCGATTTCAACAGAGAACCACATTGTCTTGATGATTGTGGCGCGTGACGGACGCGTGGTTTGGCGCGGCGACGGACGTTTCACGCCTGCCGCCGGCGCCAACCTCGTTGGCGCGCTGGATCTACTTGTAGCGCGTCACGTCACACTTGACCTCCGCCAGACCAAAGCGGCCCCGACGGCGTAACAGAGCCCGGCGCAGACGCAAATCGCCGAGCTGAGAACCATGAACGTCATCTTCGCGGCCAGTTCCTTCGCGTACGGCGTATTCGCGATCAGCACCACCGGAATGCCCAGAATTCCTCGGGCTAAGTAGATCACCGCAATAAGCGCCAGAGCAACGCGCAAAAATGGCAGTCGCCGAATTACCCCGGCACCAGACAGCGCATACAGCATCCAGATGCAAAGAATGACGGCGATGCAGGCGGTGATGGTGTTCGGGTAAATCGAACTGCGGGCAGCAAGCTGCGCCATGCGCTCGCCCGCGCCAAAGAATCGGTACCAGTCTGGACCACCGAGGATGATCGCAACGTGCAGGAGCGATGCAACCCCGGAGATCCCCGCTCCGAATACAAGAAACCTTTCACCATTCTGCATGTATTCTCAGTGCTGTATAAAAAATGGCTGTGTCCACGCTTTCTTTCCATTTGAATCGGTGATCGTTGCGCGCACGTATCCCTCATTCCCGCGGATAGTGTAGCTGGCTGATCGCCCAAATGAATTACCAAGGACCTTGCCTCCGCGGCCGATGAACTGAATATGAAAGCGCCGCACATCATCGGGCCGAGCGGGTGGTGCGACCTGAATTTCCACGCGCTTGGATCCCGCCGAATAATCCGAAAGAGCAACACCGGTACTGGCGTAAAAGTTTCCGGACTTCAGTGCCGCGACGATTGACTCGCGTGTCAGCGTATCGGCTCTCACCATGATCCACGCGCCTCCCGGACGTGTTGCAAGCGGATCCTGCAACTGGCTTTCCGAAAACTCATGAGCGTCATCACTTGCTATCCCAAATACAACATTGCCGCGGGTTAGCAGCGTATCCCACAGCGCTTCTGTTGAGAGTGATGCGTTTCCAGCGGCGTCCTGCCCGCCAAGATTATTTACCCAGGGATGGGCGTTCCAGACTTCGAATAGCGTCGGAGTTGGCAATGGCGGGATATCGCCCGGCCTGACCGACCACCGAAAGTTTGGATGATTTATTTGCGCCAACCCGCCAGCGGCCAGGATGCTCTGAATATTCCGGGTGTACGTTGACTTCATTGTTCCCGTAGATAACCCGCGTTCCCCAAGTGGAAGGATGGTCGCGTCGATTCCAATTGCTACGACATGCGCTTGACGCCTCCGATCGGGAACTGTGGAGTCTGCCACTTTTTGCGTCACCTCTTCACCTGGCAGCACGAGAAATTGTCCCGGACTGGCGAATTCAAGATTGAGGGGTCTTATGTCAGTCACATGTTCGTGATCGGTAATAACGACAAAGTCGTAGCCATTTTTCCTGTACCAGCGAACAACTTCCACTGGCGAAGCGTTGCCGTCAGAATTGAGAGTGTGGGTGTGGGTGTTGCCTCGGTACCAGCGCTGCGGGGCTCTGGCAGCCTGAGCCCGGGAGTCAACTGTGGCGGCCAGGGAGAATGTGACAATTCCCAGCAGGGCAAAAAGTGCCAGGCGCGCTCGTTCAAGTTGCATCATGATTGTACCGGTCGGCGGATTTCGCGGCTCTCGCTTGCAAATCAATTTGACAGAGCGAGGAATGGAACCTTAACATAGACGCGATCTAATACATCCGCTTTTGTTCCTGCCCAGCCTCCCATTACGGAGCGTCAAATGCGTTTAGCTAATCCGTTTTTGATTTCATTTTTGGCGGTTTCAGTTGTTGCACTATCCGCCAATGCGCAGCCCGGAAATGTCATTCGCGGACGAATCACCGACGCACAGACAAGTGCTCCAATCGCCGCAGCTCAGGTATCGGTGATTGGGACTACACTGGGTGCGTCGAGTAACTCTGACGGACTCTTCACGATAAGCGGAGTTCCAAACGGACCTCAAACGCTGCGCTTGAGAAGGATCGGCTACATCGCTCAAACCAGACGAGTCACAGTTGGTGCCGGTTTGGCTGACCTTTCTATTTCACTTGAAGTGGCCCCTAGTTCACTAGAGAGAGTAGTGGTCACTGGCAGCGCGACCGCTACAACTGTGCGGGCGCTGGGCACAAGCGTCGCGAGTGTCAGCGAACAGGAAATATCAGCGGCACGTTCAGTGACCGTTGACCAAGCGCTTCAGGGAAAGGTCGCGGGTGCGCAAATTACCCAGAATTCCGGCAACCCCGGAGGCGGGGGCTTGTCAGTTCGTCTTCGTGGAACCGGATCCATCATATCCGGATCGGAACCACTCTACATTGTTGACGGCGTCATCGTGGACAATAGCTCCGATCAGCTGGTTGATTTCGGCGCCCGCAGCAACGTACAGAATCGTTTGGCGGATCTGGACCCGAACGACATCGAGAGGATCGAGATTGTTCGCGGTGCGGCAGCAGCTGCCCTGTATGGATCGAGGGCGAACAACGGCGTTGTACAAATATTTACCAAGCGTGGCCATTCCGGTTCGCCAAAGATTACCTTGAATACGCGCTATACGGGGGAACGGCTTGCCAAGCGTCTCGCCCTCAATTTGGCACCGCTCGACGCGACTGGGAAAGCGGTCACACGATTTGACTATCAGGACGAGATTTTCCGTCCGGGAAGTCTCAGGGAAACCAACATTTCTGCTGAAGGTGGAAACGATAAAACCACCTATTACATGGGCGGAAGTTTCAGCGCCGAAGACGGAATCATCAAAGCGAGCTCTGCCCAGCGGCGAAGCGGGCGACTGAATGTCTCACAAATACTTTTCCCCAAGCTCAAGGTGAACGTTGGCGCGAACTACGTAAACTCGCGCAGTCAGTTCGAGCCAAACGGCGAATCGGGGCAGGGCGTTATCACAGCGATTCTTTTCACCCCAACAACTTTCAGCTTCTTTCCGGTAAACGGGATTTATCCGCAAGCGCCAACGGGATCAGCTTTCGGGAATCCACTTGCGGTTATCAATCTCTGGAAAGCACCACAAACGGTGAACCGGTTCATCGGAAGCACCAATGCGGTGTACACGCCGCTATCAAACCTGCTGATGCAGTTCACTGTTGGTTATGACGGCTATCAAATGGAGGCCGATCAATTTATTCCGCGAGGAACGATAGCCTCTGAGCCGACCGGCTACACAACTGCTGTCTTACGCGATTCGCGAATTGTAAACAATGACGGTGTCGCCACCCTTACTACACACCCGTCGGCTTCGCTTGAGCTCGGCAGCTCTCTCGGCGTGAATTACACAACTCAATTCATCAGTACTACCGTCGCAACCGCGCGCGATCTTATCGCAACCGGACAGCTGGTCAGCGGAGGTGCCGTTCCGGCCGCCGGACAGAGCAGATTTAACCTTGCCACCTTGGGCTTTTATGGCCAGCAAACAGCTGCCTGGCGCGACCGACTCTATTTGACGGGCGCAATCCGACGGGATGCATCCAGCACTTTCGGTGCGAACGATAGGTGGCAATGGTATCCAAAACTTTCCGCTTCATACGTACTCTCCGACGAACCACGATTCCGCGAGTCCGTGTTGAGTCGCCCATTTACATCCATTCGCCTGAGAAGCGCGCTGGGTTATGCGGGCAACCAGCCCTCGATTGCAAACGCTTATGCAAGCTTCGATTCCTATGTAAAGCGCGTAAACAGTGATCGTGTGGGAGTGGTCAACAGCCTGGCGCTCGGCAACTCTTCTCTTCGTCCTGAACGGCAGCGTGAAGTAGAGTTTGGCGCCGACGCCGGCTTTCTGCGCGACAGGTTGAATCTCGAGGCAACCGTTTACAACAAAAAGGTCGTTGATGCGCTGCTCTCGCGTCCGCTGCCAACGAGCAGCGGTTACACATCGATACTTGATAACATTGGTGAGATATCAAACAGAGGATTCGAGCTGTTGTTGCGCAGCCGCAACGTTGAACGGCCGATGCTGCGATGGGGAAGCACGATCACCTATTCACGCAACAGGAACAAGGTCGACAAGCTTGTGGGATCGCCCTTCACGCTCGGTTATGCAAACCGCGTCGAACAGGGACAACCGCTTGGATTTTTTTACGCTGAACTCCCGCTGAAGAATTCCGCGGGTGGCGATTCAATCGACGCGGCTGGCCTCATTGTCCGCAATCCTCTTCGCACTTCGGGCAAGGTTGGAGACCCGAATCCCAAATGGCTTGGTTCCCTCCTGAATGAGCTCGATCTGGGCGAACGAGTTCATCTTCGTGTGTTGCTTGACGGCAGCTTTGGCGGAAACGTTTTGAATTTCACAAAGCGAACAATGGACACGTTCGGCACGAGCGCTGACGTGCAGAATGAGCTTCTGGCTGCCGGCGATCCGAAAAGGGTGGCGCCGGGTTACGCACGTTCCAAGCGGTTTTATTTCGGCGAATATGTCGAAGACGGCGGGTATCTCAAGTTGCGCGAGATATCGGCGACCGTAAACCTGATGCCTTCGATGGCGAGGGCTGTGCGCGCGCAGAATCTTGCACTCACAGTGTCAGGCCGAAACCTTCACACTTGGACCAAGTACACAGGTTTCGATCCTGAAATGAATCTGTTCGGACAGCTCACGGTTGAGCGTGGGAATGACTTTGGAACCTATCCGATTCCCCGGATGTGGTCCGTCGGTATTCAAGCCTCTTACTGAGAACATTTCCATGACAATTCGAACATTCAGAGTTCTCGGGTTCGCGGCCATTCTCTCGGCCGCTGGATGTAACCTTGATCGAACCAACCCGAACGCGCCAACTCAGGAAGCCATCTTCGCCGACCGGCAGGGAATCGTTTCCCTCGCCATCGGTCTTCAGGCGCGATTCGGATCGGGTATGAGCTCGTTCATTTTCCCGGGCGGCGAAATTTCTGATGAGCTGGGTACGCCAACCGGCGCACTTCAGTCTTACAAGGATGCCGAACTTGGTGTCCTTTCCGATACGTATGACGCGGTGGAGCTACCATGGAGGTCACACTACCAGACTGTAAAAACGGCAAACGATCTTATTTCCAGGGCGGGAAATGTCCCGCTGGGCGATGAAACGTTAAGCGGAATTCTCGGGCTGGCATACCTCCTCAAGGCTGCATCCCTGAGTGACCTGCTTCAGCAGTATCAACAGATCATTGTTAAACCCGAAGCCACACCGACTGTTTTTGTGAATCGAGCCGCCGCATTGGCTAATGTGATAGGCATGCTGGACACGGCACTTGTCCAAGCGAACAAATTCGGGGCGCGCACCGAATTCGACGGATCAATCCTCGCAAAGGGTTTCAGCTTCAAGAACACCATCTACGCAATGCAGGCGCGAAATTTCAGATTACAAAAGAATTGGGGGGCCGCACTTACGGCAGCAAATGCCGTGGATACTTCGGTTGTATCAGTGATGACTTTTAGCGCACAGGCAACGAACCCGGTGTTTGACGTGAGTATAACGCAGGTTCGTCCGCGTGACACATTGCGACTCGCCGCGGAAACTGGAGATGCTCGGGTGGCCTTTCACATATCCGGAGCCACAGTCCAGGGAACCCTTAGGCCCTTGCGGACGTTTACGCAGTTCGCCGTGAACACAAATCCAGTACCGCTTTACTGGCCTGGCGAGATAATGTTGATCAAGGCCGAGGCGTATGCGAACACAGGACAGCTGACACTGGCGGCGCAGATGGTGAACTACGTTCGCACACGGTGTGGGGGCGCCAATAACCAGCCGAAGGCATGTCTACCCGCGGTTGTATTAACGACGCAGGCGGAGATCATCGCGGAAATCTACAAGCAGAGGAAGTTCGAGCTGTTCGCCACCGGCCTCAGGTGGGAGGATGTACGCCAGCAGGGGTTGGTATCGTCGGCGTCACCTTTTGCAAAGCGTTGCTGGCTGCTGTATCCCAACTCGGAGCGTAACACCAGTTCGACGGTTCCTGCAAACCCGACAGATCCGCCGGCTTCATTGTCGAACTGCGGAGTCTAGAGTTCAGGCTCGGTCCGGAGACGGTCCCAGATTGCGGGATCCTCCGGCCCGAGCGCGCTTGCCCACTCCAACGCGCGGTCGGCTTCTAAAATGGTTTGTTACTCTGCCAGATGGGTACTGCCAATTACCAGCCCGCCAATGGCGGACGCGACCGTTGCCATTCACGACGGGAAAATTGTCTACGTCGGTCCCACGGTCGGTGCGCCGGCAGGCGAGCGGATCGACCTTGGCGATGCACTGATCCTGCCGGGTCTGGTCAACGCCCATACCCACCTCGAGCTCACCGTTATGCGTGGATTTCTCGAGGATCTCAGTTTCGTTGACTGGATTGGGAAGCTTCGCCGCGGACGAAATGAAGTTCTAACCAATGAGAACCTTCTCGATTCCGCCCGGCTCGGAATCAACGAGGGCATTCGGGCAGGCGTGACATGCTACGCTGACACGTGCTCGACTGGTGTCGTCATACAGGCGATGAAAGAAGCAGGCGTGCGCGGCATCATGTACCAGGAGGTCTTTGCCCCAGCCCAGGAGGGGGCTGATGCTGCGATCGCAGATCTCATCGAGCGCATCGATATCCTGCAGCAGGCGAGCACCGACCTCGTCGCGCTCGGAATCTCACCCCACGCGCCGTATACAGTCTCCGAAAATCTTTACACTGGAGTTTCCAGGCTTTCGCGTGAACGCAAGCTTCCGCTCGCCATGCACATTGCCGAAAGTGCGGAAGAGGATGAACTGGTTCGAAACGGCGCGGGCCCTTTTGCGGAACTGTGGAGACGCCGTGGAATCCAGCCGCCGAAAGCTGGTGCCAATCGCTCACCGATTGATCTGCTGGCCCGCCACGACTTGCTTCGCGGGGACTCGCTCCTCATTCACACGATTCGCGTTGATGCCGAAGACCTGGACCTGATCTCGAAACACGACTGCGCTGTCGTGCACTGCCCGATTTCCAACGCGAAGCTCGGTCACGGAATCGCTCCGCTCACAGAAATTCTTGCCCGCAAGATTCGAACTGGGCTTGGCTCCGACTCCATGGCCAGCAACAACCGCATGGACATTCTCGAGGAAGCCAGAATGGCTCTGCTCATTCAGCGCGCGGGCACGCAGACGCATGACGCACTTAGTGCCGAGGATGTTCTGGTACTTGCAACGATCGGAGGAGCCAAGGCACTTGGGCTTGGAGACAGAATTGGCTCGCTGGAAGTTGGGAAGGACGCGGACATTGCTGCATTTCCACTAACTCATGACAAGGCCCTCCCCGGAACTGATCCAGTCGCGACAGCTGTTTTCGCACTAGGTGGGACCGACGCGATTCTTACAGTCGTGAAGGGCAGGGAACTGCTCCGTGCGGGAAAGATCACCGGCGAAGATGGTGCTCTTCGCGGTCGCTGCATGGAGACAGGTGCTGCACTCGCGACGTGGGCCGCTGCGAACGGATTCTGACCGCCGCATCACACTTTCCCTGACTTATCTTTAAGCATGACTGAACCCCGCCACCGCATCTGGCGCGACGGACAATTCGTGAATTGGGAAGACGCAACGATTCACGTCATGAGCCACGTCGTGCACTATGGATCCAGCGTATTCGAAGGAATACGCTGCTACGCAACGCCCGACGGGCCTGCAATCTTCCGCCTGCCGGAACACATGCGGCGCTTCGCTGACTCCTGCCGCATCTATAGGATGCCGCTCGAATATTCAGTCGAAGATCTGGTGAAGGCGTGCGTGGACACAGTGGCCGAAAACAATCTTCCGCACTGCTACCTCCGGCCCCTCGGAATGCGCGGCGGCCAGCAAATGGGAATTGTGCCATCCAACGCTCCCCTCGAGGTCTACATTATTCCGTGGACTTGGGGGCGCTATCTCGGCAAGGATGCGCTTCAGGAAGGTGTGGATGTGTGCGTATCGAGCTGGAGACGCGCGGCGCCTGACACATTTCCGACGATGGCCAAGGCAGGTGGCAACTACC
>JANLYJ010000394.1:0-6281 GCA_031365555.1 Gemmatimonadaceae bacterium
GGCCTGCGTGGTGGAGACATCGTCGCGGCCGGAACTCCGGAAGATGTAGCGAAAGTTGAACGGTCGCATACGGGTCGGTATCTGCGACCTCTCCTCAAAAAACACTCTGAATCGCGAGTAAAAAATGGTTAGCTCAACAAGACCTGGAACAGTTGTCACGCTCCTTGTGAGTCTTTTTCTGGCGGTCGAGGGTGGATGGGGTCTCATCCATCCGCCCGCGCTCGATTTTCTTGCGACTAACCCGGTACGCGGAACAATCCATCTTCTTCTCGGATTGCTCGGTCTTGCAGTTCTCCGCACCGGTCAGGTGCGAGGCTACCTGAGATTCGTCGGGGCAATTGTGTTTTCTGTAGGACTCGGTTGGTTCATCCCCGTTGTCGGCGAGCTCATTCGTACGCTGCTCGCCGTAGACAGGAATGGCGCCCTGATCAACGTGGGTGTCGGCCTGCTCGCACTGCTGGCAAGTCGCGCGGAGAAACACACCGGTCCCCGCGCGCCTCGCGACCGCACAATTCCCGTTTAGCGGGCTCCCTCGGGCCAGCGCGCGAGCATTTGCTGCAGCTCGTCACGATGGTGTGTCTCATCTGAAATGATGTCGTCAAATTGGACAGCGAGTCCGGCTTCACCTGCATCTTCCGCCTGCTTTCTCCGCTTTAGGTAACGCGCGAGCGTTTCGACTTCAGCGGCGTGTGCTTCCTTAAGCATCTCGCGGGCTTCATGCACCACCTTTACAGGCGCCGCTTCAGCCACCGGAGTTCCGCCGAGCGCTGAGATCTTGTCAGCGAGGATCTGTGCGTGCGTCAGCTCTTCCGGAATTTCGTTCGCGAAGAATGAACGCAGCTCCTGTCGATATGGTCCCTGCACCATGCTGGCGTAAAGCCGGTACATGATCACAGCCTGAAATTCGCCCCTTAGATCTTCGTTCAGTCCTTCGATTAGTTCCTTGATTGCTGCCGATGCCATGGTACCCCGAGGTTGAGTTGGACCATCAAACTCAAGGCAGGGGGTATGCCGTAAAAAGAATTACCTTTATTGCAACGTCAGGAGACGAACAGATATGGTCTCACTTCTCGACATCATCGGCCCGGTAATGGTGGGCCCGTCGTCATCGCACACAGCGGGTGCATGCCGCCTGGGCCTGATCGCGCGAAGTCTCGTCGCGGGCACACCGCAGACTGCTACGCTGGAGCTGCATGGATCATTCGCCCGTACAGGTGAAGGCCATGGAACAGACAAGGCACTCGTTGGTGGGCTTCTCGGATTTCGTCCTGACGACGAACGACTCCGGACCGCCCTCGAAATCGCCGACAAGGAAGGCCTGTCCTATAAGTTTGAGAAAACTTCCCTCGGCGAATCTGCTCATCCCAATACCGTTCGCATCTCTATTCAGAACGGAACGAACAAGGCTACGCTCACTGGTTCATCGCTCGGCGCAGGCCGCATCCTTGTCAGCGAGATAGATGGTTTTCCCGTCGAAGTTACGGGGAGCTACCATACTATAGTATTGGTCGCCGAAGACCGAAAAGGATCCATCGCACGCATAGCAGCGATTCTCGCCGATCATGAGATCAACATTGCGACACTGCGTCTAACGAGAAAGGAACGCGGTGGTGATGCCTTCATGGTTATCGAATGTGACGAAGCGCCGAGCCGCGATGCAGACAAACAGCTGTGCGCGCTGGACTGGGTGCGCTGGGTACGCCTGGTGGATAAAGTTGCCGGCGGCACCTGATCCAGTTGACTCCTGCCGCTCGCAGCGCTACGTTCAGAAATAATGAGATTCTCTACCGGACATCATCACGCGCATATCCACAGCCTGACGGGCTGGGGCTTGTCGCGTGTTTCTGCATGATCCGATAGCAGAACTCCCGATTTGCTCGAAGCCCGTCCCTTGGACGGGCTTTTTTGTTTTCCACCTATCTCAACTCAGTCATATGCTCCGTATCGCACTGCCAAATAAAGGAAGGCTCGCCGAGGACACTCGAAGCTTGTTCGCGGACGCCGGCCTGGACATTCGCTCAACTTCGCCGCGAGCTCTGACTGCGTCACTGGGTGGCGAATTCGAAGGGATTTTCGTTCGAGCGCAGGACATTCCGGAGCTCGTCGCGGACGGCGCGGCAGATGCCGGCGTGACGGGCTGGGACTTGGTGAGGGAGTCGGGAAGAGACTTGACGGCTTCGCTGGACCTGGAATTCGGTGAGTGTCGCATAGCAGTCGCCGCAAAAGAAGACAGCGGCCTCACTTCACCCGATGAAATTCGGGAAGGTGCACGCGTTGCGACAGTGTTTCCGAATATCACACGACGCTATTTCGCAGAGCGTAGTCAGACAGTTGAAATTGTTCCCATCTCGGGGTCCGTGGAAATCGCCCCACACCTCGGCCTTGCAGAACTGATTGTCGATCTGGTCTCCACAGGTTCTACCCTCCGCACCAACGGCCTGCGCGAGGTCGCGACTGTAATGCAGTCAACTGCGCGTTTGATTTGTTCGGCGACCTCCCCAGTCGGTGAGTCAGCGGCATTCAGAGGTCTGGCGACTGCGCTCGAATCTGTCATACGCGCGCGCGGCAAGCGGTACCTGATGGCGAACGTACCGCGTGACTCTCTCGACGCTATCAAAAAAGTTCTTCCTGGTCTCAATGGGCCAACTGTGATCGATCTTCTCAACGGTGGCCGAATGGTGGCGGCTCACGCTGTGGTTCCCGCAGCCTCGGTATTTCGAATAATCGGCGCGCTCCGTGAGCTGGGCGCGGAGGGAATTCTGGTCACCAGAATTGAGCGGCTGATCCCATGATTGCGGAGAAAATGATATGATTGCGCCAGCCATTCGAGGAACTATTCGAGACCTCACTCCGGAGGTGCGACGCCGGCTGCTAAACCGGAACGCGGGAACATCGTCGAACGTTGTGCGGGATGCAGTGGCAGCGATTATCAGGCGGGTACGTGACGGCGGAGACGCACAGCTCCTTGCGCTCGCCGCGGAGCTCGATTCAGTGCAACTCGCAAAGGTAGAAGTTCCTCGGGAATTTTGTGCGCGCGCACTGAGTGCCATGCGCCCCGACTTGCGAAAAGCGTTGGAGCGCTCGGCGCGAAACATTTTGGCGGTTCATAGCGCCAGTCTTCCCGTTGTGTGGGAAACCTCCCCCGAACCAGGAATCATTGTGGGTCGAAGGCCAGATCCTCTAGGCGTTGTGGGCGTGTACGCGCCGGGGGGAAGGGCATCTTATCCGAGCAGCGTTCTCATGGGGGCGATTCCTGCGCGGGCGGCGGGTGTGAAGCGCGTGCTGCTTGCGTCGCCGCCGGGTGCCGACGGATTGCCCGCTCAGGCCGTTCTTGCGGCTGCTGAAATTGCGGGAGTGGATAGCGTATTTGCAATCGGGGGCGCAGGCGCGATCGCAGCTTTTGCATATGGCACAGAGTCAGTGCCACGAGTGGACCGCGTAGTTGGACCGGGTAACTCCTATGTGGCCGAAGCAAAGCTTCAAGTCGCGAGTGTTACAGGGATTGATTCGCCTGCCGGTCCGAGCGAGCTGCTCATTATTGCTGATGACACCGCCACTCCGGACACGCTAGCCGCGGAGATGGTGGCCCAGGCCGAACACGATCCAGACGCTGTCGTAGTGATCCTGCTTGTTGGCCGCGCTGGCGAGGAGAGTCTGCTCGAACAGCTGACGCTTCGAACAAACAGCTCACAACGCAGTGAGATCGTGCGTGAATCGCTCCAGACGAATGGAGCAATTCTTCGTGCAGACAATCTCGCAGAAGCGGTAGAGCTGGCGAACGAATTTGCACCGGAACATCTGCTGCTCGCCGTCGAGAATCCGTGTGAGCTGCTACCGGCGGTTCGAAATGCGGGCGCGGTATTTCTCGGAAGTTCCTCGTCAGTTGCTTTTGGCGACTATATGACAGGCGCGAATCACGTTCTGCCGACAGGAGGGTTGGCGCGGAGCTATTCCGGGCTGTCCACTCTCGACTTCGTTCGCTGGACATCGTATCAGTCGGTTACTCCGCACGCGGCGCAGAAGCTCAGTGCTGATGTGGCCGCGTTTGCAAACGCCGAGCGCCTGCCTGGACATGCAGCGGCAGCGACCGTCTGGAGCGCTGCATGACCATCGGCACTTTTCAGCGAGCAGGCTACGAGGGTATCGGGTTGTACTCGGCGATTGAACAGCAGTGCGCAGTCGATTTGAGCGACAACACCAATCTCTGGGGCCCTGCGCCGTCCGCCGTTGCAGCTATCCGCAACTCTGGAGATCGCATATCGCGTTATCCGGCTTCGTACTCGACAAGCCTTGTTCGCGCGCTTTCAGAGTATTTAGCAGTACCTGCTGAATGCATTGCAACAGGGTGCGGCTCCGATGATGTCCTCGACTCGGCCATTCGCGCTTTCGTTGAACCGGGCGGGGTCGTGGCCATGTGCGATCCTACTTTCTCCATGATTCCCGTCTTCGCCAGATTGAACGGAGCCGTGCCGGTAAAGATTCCATTTGTTGATTCGGGGCGATTGGACGTCGAAGCGCTTTTGTCGAGCCGAGCGCGCCTGATTTACCTGTGCTCACCTAACAACCCTACAGGATCTGCGGTGCCTCCCCGGCAGATCGATGAGCTCCTTGCCAGATTTGACGGCGTTGTAATTCTTGATGCTGCTTATGCCGAGTTTTCGGATGACCCATTTACGAGAATGGCGTCCACCAGCGACAATCTTGTTGTTACACGAACGATGTCGAAGGCATTTGGACTAGCGGGAATCCGCGTGGGATATTCGGTGTCCAGTCCGGCACTCGCTGCTGAGATATTGAAGTCGCGCGGCCCCTACAAGATTTCCAGCTCATCGGAGTTGGCCGCAGTCGCAGCCCTTGAAAACGACATTGCCTGGATGCGGTCCTGTGTAGAGCAGACGCAAGCCAATCGAAATTCGCTCGAACAAAGGCTTGAGTCGCTTGGATTCCAGGCGCTCGCGTCCAGCGCGAACTTTCTAATGATCCCTGTTGCACACGCCACAAGTGTTGCCGGGAAGCTAGCAAGCCTCGGAGTTGGCGTTCGTGCGTTCAGCGATCTCGCGGGAATTGGCGACGCAATAAGAGTTACGATCGGGCCCGAAAAAATGATGGAGAGTTTTGTCAATGCATTCGTGCAGGCGGTTGCATGAGGGCCGCAATCATCAACTACGGTGCCGGAAATCTCCACTCCATTGCGAAGGCTGTTGAGTTCAACGGATTTGAGACGTCAATATCTCCCGACATTTCTCTGGCGCTCAATTCGGATGTAGTGATTCTCCCGGGAGTAGGTGCGTTCGGGTTGGCTTCCGAGGCTCTGGCTTCAGGAATGAAAATTCTTCGTTCGGCGCTCAGTGATGGCTTCCCATGCGTCACCATCTGTCTCGGCATGCAGCTCCTTTTTGAGTCAAGCGAGGAAGGGGAAGGGCAGGGCATCGGTTTTCTGCAGGGGCGAGTCAGGCGGCTCGAGAGCGAGCGTGCTCCGCAGATTGGTTGGAACGCTGTAAAACCTGAAAAGCACGCTAACGGAATTTTCGATGGTTTTGACCTCGCCTATTACGCCAACACGTACGTTTGTGAGCCGCTGGATGAATCCGTCGTTATTGCCCGAACTGAATATGACGGCGAATCATTTCCCGCAGCGATTCGCAATCTCAATACGATTGGCGTTCAGTTTCATCCGGAGAAAAGCTCCCGGTCCGGTGTCGAGTTACTGGGACGGCTGCTGCGCGAGGTGACCCGATGATCGTCTATCCCGCGGTGGACATCCGCGAAGGAGCGTGTGTCCAGCTCGTGGGCGGAAGCTTCGACAACGAGGCGATTCGCATCGAGAATCCTTCACGCGTAGCCGACAGTTGGGCCGAGCGCGGCTTCGACCATCTCCATATAGTGGATCTCGACGCGGCGATGGGAACCGGATCGAACCTTTCCAGCGTCGAAGACATTCTCCGAAAACGCGCAGCAAAATGTTCGGTCGGGGGAGGTGTCAGGTCTGCAGAATCGATTCGCTGTCTCATCGAGGCAGGCGCCGATCGGATTGTAGTTGGGACGCGCGCACTGCGTGATCGTCCATGGCTCGAGTCGGTGGCGAACGAGTTTCCTGGCAAGATTGTCGTTGCCGCGGATGTGCGGGATCGTACGATCGTAACCGGCGGATGGCAGGAGAAGTTCCAGACAGGGTTCGATGAATCCATAGCAGCGTTAGACCCGCTTCCGCTCTCTGGAATCATGATCACGGCCGTGCATCGTGAAGGACAGCAAATGGGAACGGACATGCAGCTTTTCCG
>JANLYJ010000464.1:0-3740 GCA_031365555.1 Gemmatimonadaceae bacterium
CGCGGAAGAGCTGCGCGAGACTGCCATGATGGCTGCGCGCACGCTTTCGGAGATGCCTACCCGTGGAATTGGATTGACCAAGCGCGCCTTGAACAGTTCGTATGGCCGCGCATTCGAGGAGCAGCTGATTCTCGAGGAAGAACTGCAGCGCGAAGCGGGACGAACCCGTGACTTCAAGGAAGGCGTAGCGGCGTTTCTCGAAAAGAGAAAGCCCACTTTCACTGGCGAATAATTGACGCTCGCTCGCAACAGTGTGGTCGGCGTGGTTGGGGCAGGCGCGATGGGAAGCGGAATTGCGCAAGTCGCAGCGACCGCCGGGCACCGCGTTTTGCTGCATGACGTAAGCGCCGATGTTGCCCGACGTGGAGCCCACGAAATCGGAAAGGCGCTTGCACGGCAGGTGGAGAAAAAGAAGATCTCCGACTCCGATTCGCAGTCGATACTGGATCGTGTGAATGTCGTCTCGGGCGGAGAAGGGAATTTCAGCTCCATGGCCGACTGCGACATCGTCATCGAGGCGATCGTCGAGAAACTGGAGATCAAGACGAAGGTGTTTCAGCAGCTGGAAGAAGCACTGGGTGAGGACGCAGTGCTCGCGACGAATACCTCCTCGCTGTCCGTCACCGCGATCGCCCGTGCATGCAAATCTCCCGGTCGGGTGGTTGGCGTGCACTTTTTCAATCCGGCCACCGTGATGCCGCTGGTCGAAATCGTTCCGGGGCTGCAGTCTGACAAGGCGGTCGTGGCGAGCACCCGTGCTCTTGTGGATTCATGGGGAAAGAAAACCGTGCTAGCGTCCGACACTCCCGGGTTCATCGTGAACCGCATTGCGCGGCCGTTTTACGGCGAAGCGCTGCGAATTTTCGAGGAGGGAATTGCTGACCGCCCGACTATCGACTGGGCGATGCGCGAGATTGGCGGATTCAGAATGGGACCATTCGAGCTGATGGACTTCATTGGCAATGACATCAACCTGGCAGCCACGACGGCAGTGTTCGAAGCAACCTACTTCGACCCGAAGTACAAGCCGTTCCTGACTCAGAGGCGGCTGGTAGAAGCGGGGATGCTCGGGAGAAAATCCGGCAAAGGTCACTACGACTATTCGCCGAATGCAGTACTCGCGCAGCCGACCAAGGATCAGCATCTCGGCAGGCACGTTGTAAATCGAATTTTAGCAATGCTGATAAATGAGGCTGTGGATGCAGTTGCATTTGGGGTTGGAACCGCGGACGATGTCGAGCTCGCAATGACAAAAGGTGTGAACTACCCGAAGGGTCTCCTGGCCTGGGGTCAGGACATTGGCTTGAGCACAGTGCTCGAGACGCTTGAAAGACTGCAGCGCGAATACGGTGAGGACCGGTATCGTGCCAGTCACCTGCTTCGGAGAATGGTGCGAGAGGGGACGAGCTTCTTTTAGATGACTACGCCTGCGTTGAAGACGGAAGTCCGAGCTGCACCTGACTGGCGGCGCATCGCATACTATGCGCTGGCTTCGCGGACGATGGACGATCTCGAGGAGACGACCAACAAGAACCGCACTAGTGTGCCGAAGGAGCACCTGATTCTGTACCAGTTTTCGGCCAGGGGCCACGACGTCGCGCAGGCGATTCTTGGCTCCATGATGACCGGACGTCACGATTCGGCGGGAGCATACTATCGCTCGAGGCCGCTGCTCCTGTCACTGGGTCTCGACTTCGAAGATGCGCTCGCAAGTCCTCTGGGACGCGCAGGCGGATTCAGTGACGGCCGTGACATTGGTGTAGTCTGCAATCTTCCCAATCGCAACGGCCCCATTGTACTGCCAATGTCCGGCGATGTTGGATCACAGTATACCCCGTCTGCCGGTTGGGCTCAGGCAATTCAGTACCATCGCGATGTGCTCAAGAACAGCGAGTATCGTGGCTGCGCTGCAGTGGTGCTCGGCGGCGAAGGTTCCGTTGCGACCAATGGATTCTGGTCTGCGCTTACAATGGCTACGACGCTCAAGCTTCCGATGCTTTTTTACATAGAAGACAACGGGCTCGGCATTTCAGTTAAGGGTGAGATGCAAACGCCCGGCGGGAATGTCGCAAAGAACCTGAGATCATTTGCCAATCTTTTCATTCGCGACGGGGATGGAACGGATCCAGCCCAGACCGCAAAGCTTCTCGAGGAATGCTTCACGCAGGTGAGGTCAGGAAATGGTCCTGCCCTTGTACGCCTCACTGTTCCGCGGCTTTGCAGTCATTCAGGACCGGACAACCAGCGCGGATACCGAACCGATGCTGAAATCGCCCGGGACGAACAACGCGATCCGCTTCCAAGACTGAAAGCACACGCTCTCGCGAATGGCATGTCCGAGAGTGACTGGGTCGAACTCGAGAAGGAAGTCGAACGAGACGTGAACGTTGCGCTCGATGGGGCCCGCGCGCGTCCGTCGCCCGAAGCGGCCACTGTGAAGAAGTTCATTTATGAAGAGCGGGAATCTTCATCTGCGTTTGGTGGGATGCCGAGATCGGAAAGGGATGCGTTGCCTGCCTCGACGAAGGCGAACGACAGCGGTGAAGTTGTCAGGTTTGCGGAAGCGGTGCGACGCACTCTCGCGCGAGAGCTGGAGGTGAATCCCAAACTGCTTGTGTTCGGCGAGGATGTAGGCCGGAAAGGCGGAGTTCACCTCGTAACAGAAGGTCTGCAAAAAAAGTTTGGTGGTACACGGGTGTTCGATACGAGTCTCTCGGAAGAAGGAATCATCGGGCGCTCCGTGGGAATGGCTATCGCCGGCCTAATGCCCGTTGCTGAGATTCAGTTCCGGAAATACGCAGATCCTGCGACAGAGCAGTTGAACAACTGTGGCACGATGCGCTGGAGAACAGCAAACCAGTTTGCCGCCCCAATCGTTGTGAGAATGCCCGGCGGATTTGGAAAGGATGTCGGCGATCCATGGCACAGCCTCTCCAGTGAGGTGACCTGGGCGCATGCTATTGGATGGCAGGTGTGCATTCCTTCGAATGCTGCGGACGCCGTTGGACTCCTGCGTTCAGCGATGCGAAGCGGCAATCCAACGATTTTCTTCGAGCATCGCTCTCTGTTAATGACGAGTGACGGAAGTTCCCGGTATCCCGGTGACGACTATGTGATCCCCCTTGGGCAGGCCAACAAACTGTCCACAGGCACCGATATCACCGTTGTGACATGGGGTGCAATGGTTCATCGCTGTGTTGAAGCTGTCAAAAAGTTTGGTGACGCGGTTGAGCTCATTGACCTCCGCACGATTGCTCCGTGGGACCGTGCCATGGTTGTTGACTCGGTAACAAAGACCGGTCGGTGCCTGATAGTCCATGAAGACACAATGACAGCAGGATTCGGCGCCGAAATCGCGGCAGTGCTTGCTTCAGATTGTTTCTGGAGTCTCGATGCTCCCGTGGAGAGACTTACGGTAGAGGATGTGCCGATGCCGTATCATCCGGTGCTTTTGAATGCAGTGCTGCCTGATGCGGAGAAGATTGCTTCTTCAATCGAAAAACTTTTGAAGACTTAAGTGAGTGACGCGTCGGAAGAGCAGGAGTAAGGGATAGTTGCCCTCCGGGCGGGTTACACGTAGGGCACGTAGTAGAAGCACGTAGGACACGTAGAACTGCAAATACAAAAAGGGGGGGGAACTGCAACGACGCTTACGAGTCGAGTGCAGTTCCCCCCTATCAGTTTGCAGTTGTCGTTGCCCTTCTACGTGTCCTACGTGCCGTTCCTACGTGTCCTACGTG
>JANLYJ010000480.1:0-7091 GCA_031365555.1 Gemmatimonadaceae bacterium
CGTACCTCGCTGCCGCGATTACTGCCGCCGCGATCTTTATTTTGTACGTCATCACCCTTTCGCCCACAGTGGCGATGTGGGACGCCGGTGAGTACATGGCCGCAGCGAAAGTGCTCGGACTACCGCACCCGCCGGGAAATCCGTTCTTTATGCTGCTCGCCAAGACGTTTGGCATGCTGCCAATCGCAGGAACATTTCCTCAGCGCATCAACACGCTTTCGGCCCTCACAAGCGCACTCTCCGCAGGCATCTGGTTTCTCATAACTGAGCGTGCGCTCGGTGGGATCGTGCGGGAGCGCTGGCAGAGAATTCTGGCCGGAGTACTTGCCGCACTTATTGGCGGAACGGCGTTTACGGTCTGGAATCAATCAGTTGTGAATGAAAAGGTTTACAACGTTTCGCTTCTCTTCTTTACGATCGTTTCCTGGCTGGCGCTGGAATGGGCGGATGACCCGGATACGAAGCGCGCCGACAGAATTCTTGTTCTCATTTCGTATTTGCTCGGACTTGGCTACGCAAATCACCCGGCCGGATTCCTGGCTGCACCGGCAGTCGGCGTGCTGATTCTCTGGCGCCGGTGGCAGACCTTTCTTCGCTGGAAGCTGGTGCTTGTTTCCATCGCCGCTCTCATCCTCGGCCTTACGCCGTTCATTTACGAACCAATCCGGGCGGCGCATTTCCCGGCGATCAATGAAGGCGAGCCAACTGCATGCACTACAAAAATCGAAGCTGCATGCACCTTCGATAAGGTGACCTACACCCGCTTGATGTCGAACATCAAGCGCGAACAGTATGGTGTGAAGGAAGGACGTGGCGCCCCATACTCGGCGCAGGTTGCCATGTGGTGGACGTACTTCAAGTGGCAGTGGCTGAGGGATTCGCTGGGAACCCGTGCACCACTGCAGGCAGTGCTTGCGGTCGCGTTCCTGATGTTCGGACTGATCGGCGGATACGTGCACTACAGGAGCGACAAAAAATCCTTCTGGTATTTCGGGCCGCTGATGTTCACGATGACGCTCGCGCTGATCTATTACCTGAACTTCAAGTACGGGTGGTCTCAGTCACCGGAGCTCGGTGACGCGGTAGACCGCGAGGTGCGCGACAGAGATTACTTCTATATCTGGAGCTTCTCGGCGTGGGGAGTGTGGGCCTCGATCGGATTGATTTACATATGGCGATCGACAGCTGCGCTTTTCAAGCGCGATCCGATTGAAAAGAGTGCAGACGCCGATGAGCCGGGACGGCGCGGTCTCGCATTCGCGGCCCCGATTCTTTTGCTTGCGCTGCTTCCCTTGTTCTTGAATTGGCGTGACGCCTCACGTTCCGGCGAAACTTTCACTCGCGAGTGGGCGCGCGACCTGCTCAACTCAGTCGAGCCCTACGGAATTCTGATCACGAATGGCGACAACGACACATTCCCTCTCTGGTACGCGCAGGAGGTCGAAGGCATCCGGAAAGACGTCACTGTTGCGGTCACGTCTTACCTCGCAACAGACTGGTTCGCGCGGCAGCTGATCAGACGTCCCATCGCGGACTACGACGCCGCTGCGGGCCCGGCCATGTATCGCGGTCAACAGTGGAAGAAGCCCAGCGGGCCGCCGCTTAGAATGACCTTCGCAGAGTCTGACGCGATTCCGGAATTCATCCAGATTCCGTCACCGCAGACGTTCAGGCACGGGAACATTGTTGCGACGATTCCGGCTGGCGTACTGATGCGCGACCAGATTGTGCTGCTGCGGATGATCAAGGATGCATATCCGGAGCGGCCGATTTATCTATCGAATGGCGGATACGGAAACGCGATCGGACTGGGACCCTACACAGTGCGTCAGGGGCTGGCTGAGAAGCTGATGGATCATCCTGTTGTTGCAGGCGGTGACATCATGAGCATTGGCGGGGGCATGATGGACGTCAAGCGCAGCCACGAGCTTTGGAAAATCTTCGGAGGCCCGGCGGCAATGATCAAGCGTGGTGACTGGGTTGACCGGCCTTCATACGGAATTCCGTATGGCTATGCAGTTACAGGGATGCTGATAGCCGAGGGACTGTCAACGCAGAACAACATGGCAGCGGTTAAGCCTATTCTGAAAACAGTGACTGACATAAGTAAGGCCGCGCGGATTCCGGATTTCGCGGGCGCGGGTCAGTAGCCAATTGGGGCGATTTTTAACTGCGTTGCCGCAGAGACCTCAGAACAACATCCCCCTTATCTGATGTCTCTATGGCAGATCTGTTCTAGGAATCGGCGCCGATGGCAGATTTTCGCATCACGAAGTACAGGACGACGGCAATCGCGAGTGCGATACCGATAGCAGTGAACTCCTGCGGCTCCGCATGCGACGCAAGCCAGATGGCGAATGCGGACGCGGCGAGTGGAATTGCGGGGCCGCCCCAGAGCTTGAAAGGCTCGCCTTCCCTTCTGATGTCCTTGCGCTGCAGCTGAATCACGGCAAGCGCACAAAAAGTGTACATCACCAGAATGGCGAGATTGGCGGCAATAATCAGCCGTTCGAAACTTCCGCTTGCAGCCAGGCCAAACGCGAGCAGTGCGTGAATCACGATCGCATTTCGCGGCGTACGAAAGTCAGGATGCACGTATCCGAGGAACGCGGGCAGCGTCTTGTTATTGGCCATTCCGAATAGTGCGCGCGGAGCAGCAAGCATATCTCCAAGCACGTATCCAAAAGTAGAAATGACGGCGCCAGCCAGGACTAGCAGCCGCCCGCTGTTTCCGAGGACGATATTGGCAACAGCCGCCAGCGGAGTTGAAGTGTTTTTTCCCAGCTCGGACCCGAGAACGCCCTGTGCCACAAGCTGAATTATCAGGTACAGCGTTGTAACGCCCACGAGTGCCAGAAGAATCGCGCGAGGTACGGTGCGCGATGGATTCTTTACCTCGCCGCTCGGCGTAAGAGCAACCTCGACGCCGAGAAACGCAAATATGAGAACGATCGCGGTGTTGCCGACCCCTTCCAGAGAGGGCATGCCAGGCCAGGCGAGATTGTCTGACTTGAGAAAGAAGACTCCGACCGCCACAAGAATCAGCAGCGGCAGCAGTTTGGCAACTGTTACTGTTTGAACGAAACGGGCACCGAGCTTGACGCCGCGGATGTTGATGAGAGCGAGGCCCAAATACAAAACCAAAAGAATAATTGCCCGGAGTGCAGCCGATCCGACGGCAGGAAAGAGCTCCCGAAGCGAATCAACAAATATGTTCGCAACTGCCGCACTGGCGAGTACGCAGCTTAGCCAGAGGAGCGCCCCGCAAATGAATCCGGCGAAACTGCCGAAGGCCGCAGCCACGTAGCCGTACAGACCGCCGGAAAGTGAAACGCGGCTTCCCGCGGCCGCAAAACAGAGGACGAAGAGCGTCATGCCAGCCGCGCAGACGAGGTAGCCGAGAACCGCTGCACCACCGAGTCGTGCGGCGACTACGCCTGGAAGCGCGAAGATACCCGCGCCGATTGTCATGTTGATCACCGCGGCGGTTAGTCCACCAACGCCAAGCGCGCGAACGAGTTTATCGTCGCGCGCTTCTATAGTGTTTTCTGTCATGGGGCCAATGTCACGCTGTGACGGGCGCCATGCAAGAATATTCTAACGTTTCGCGAGAATCTCTTCGAACAGCTCGATTGCACGTGGGTCATTGGATTGCCCGAGCCAGAACATCGCCTTCTTTCGGATCTGCGGATCACGATTGGTTCGCGCAACTCTGATTAGCGCAGGAACACCCTCTGACTTAGGCCGCTGTGAGAGAGCGAATACTGCCTGTTCCCGAACGTCGCGATCCACCGAGTTGTCTACGACAAGATCATCGAGCCCCTTCGTAGCTGCATCACCTGCCGCCTGACTGATCCAGAACACCGCGCTTCTGCGCGTCTGGCGCGGCACATTCTCATTCCGCGCAATGCTGATCAGCCGCGGCCAAACTGTGACGCCGGCGGCAATGGTCGTTGGGAAAATTGCCTTGTCGCCAATTGAAGCTGCTGATTTTTCCGCGAGCGTCAGCAAATAGTCTGCTGCATCGGCCGAAGACACTTCGCCGAGGTCGGTCACGTTCGAGATGGGACGCCACCGCCCGCCAACATATGCGTGCACTGCAGTCACATTTCCATCACGTACATCGAGCACCAAACGCGCCGGTCCATGCTCGCACTGGTAGTCCCACTCAACATCGCGCGACTCACGCCCTTCCCAGGTCATTGTCTGCCCCCGGTCGAAGTTCTTGTCCGTGCTGAATCCGTTGGCATGACCACAGATATCCGGTCGTGCACTGTACGTCATTCGCACAATTCCACTTCTTACTCCAGCCACGCGGCTTGCGATGCTTTGCGCCTGGGCGGTCACCGTGGTCGCGGCCAGGATCAGGCCGGCGACCAGAGCGGATTTGGTTAAGGCAGGTGCCTTCATCATCTGTTAATCAGCTCCATGAGGAAATCCTGCACTCGCGGGTCACGGGACTGCGACAGCCAGAAGATTGCTTTCTTTCGCAACTCCGGGTCCTTGTCGGCCTTCGCAATGTCCAGCATCTTCGTTACTGCAGCTGGCTCGCGCCGCTGGGAAAAGACGAAGATCAACTGCTCGCGCAGGTCACGATCGGGCAGCTGCGAGTAGAGGCCAATCAACTGATCGATGTTCGCACCTCCCTGACCTGCCCAGAACAGCGCCTTCTTCCTGAGTTCGTCGTCTTCACGCGTATTCTTTGCAATGTCGATGAGCCACTGGTCGTTGCCGACTCCCCTCTGCTGCGACAGTGAGAAGAGAATTTTTTCCTTGAGGTCGTTGTTCTTCAGTGTGCCGTACAGGCGACGCAGGAAGTCAGCATTTTCGGGGGAGCGTTTCTGCCCGAGCCAGAAGATTGCCTTCTCGCGCAGGTCATCGTTGTTGGTCCCACTCATCGCGAAATCCTTGAGCATCTGCCCCGCCTTGGCGCTGCGATGCTGCGACAGCGAGAAAAGTGCTTTCTCTCTCAAGTCGTCATCGCGCGAGCTGCGAAGGATGTCGCCGAGCATGTCCACTGCGCGCTCGTCTTTTACCTGGGAGAGCCAGAAGACAGCGGCCTGACGTACTTCACCATTCGGATCGTTCTTGGCTGTGCTCAAGAGGATATCAGCAGTTTCAGTGGTGTTCTTCTGTGATACGAGGAATACCGCCTTGCTGCGGAGAGCCTCGGTGCAAGGCTCACGTCGTGCGAGAACCTTCTTGAGAATCGGCATTGCACGTGTTGCGTCCATCTGCAGGAGTGCATTCAGTGCCGCAATTCGCTCGTCGCTGTCTTCATCCTGATTGGGGCAGCTGCTCCTGTCACGTGTGTCGAAGCTGTAGCTGAATCCACTTCCGGCCGCGTCGGCTTTTGCAGCCGCGGCTGCGGAAGCAGCAGATCGACCCGAACTTCCGGCGCTTGCTGCACCCGCTGCTGCCATTCCAGAGTAGCCGCTGGCTCCGGCGCTCGCGCTTCCGCCGCCCGCCTTGGTGGTGATCATTACTGCGCAGCCTTCATCGCCGCGCTCCGCCAACGCCTGGCAGACGCGAATCCGAAGTGTTGTTGCATCACCCTTCATAAACTGCGCCGTATACTTGATCTGGTAGTTAGCCAGCACGTTGAGGGCTTTCTTCAGGTCTTTTGTGTCGCCTGAACGGAAAAGCGAGAATGCCTCGAAATAAAGTGCGCGATCCGCATACGTGGACGACGGATACAGTTCCGTGAGGCGGTGAAAGACTTCGGCCGCCCGCTCGTAGTTTCCGTTTCGCATTGCTTCATTAGCCGTTCTATATAGAGAATCGGCGGGATCCTGTCGTGCGATGCGATTAGCAGCTGGTTCGTAGGCTGCCGCCGAGTTGGTTGCCGTGACGCCCAGCACTCCGAGGGCGAGCGTCAGCAGGAGTTTGTTCATTGTCATTGTCATAAACCTCAAGTTCCCTGTGGCCGGCCCGCGGGAATCGCGGTCCTGAGCCGAGTCATTACATGTCCTTCTTTTATCGTGCTCTCGACCATGTCACGCTCGTTGGCGTTCGGCGTGTTCGAGAGCTGTACGATCTGAGTCAGCACCAGCTCGAGATCCTCGAGGAGATGCTTCCGCAGCGGATCGCGCGCTGCGGGTGAGTCGAGCAAGAGACGTGTGTTGGAGAGGAGGTCGCGCGACCACTTCGCCACTACAGGGTCCATCGCCCGATTTGCAGAATCTGTGCGGAAGGTCGTCAGCAATGCTTCCGTCTCCGCGAGGTGCCGAAGCGATGCGAGCTGATACGTCGCGTTCATCCGGTTTGCCTCAACATCCAACTGAGTTCGGGCGGAACGCCTTTGACCCGATGCGGGAACAGCTGATGCCAGGCGCACCATCGGATTCTTCGGAGTGGGCTCCGACTTGACCGGCGCTTCAATTGCGGGGTTTACTGAAGTCCCGGGCTCAGCAACCGTAGGTGTCGCAACGGCAACCTGCGGCGCCTGGCTCTGTGCAGCCGAGGGTGCTGCATTTCTGCTGGTGAACCGCCCTATGCTAATTCCGGCTACCAGAAGGATTCCCGCTGCTGCCGCCAATCCCCACCATTGCGTGCGCTGAACGAATGTGCGCTTAGGAGCGGCTGTTCCGCGCTCGACACGCAGCACAGGAACGGCCACTTCCGCGCGCTGCGACTCCTGAATCCGGGCCCACATATCTTCGCGAGGCGTGATCTCAGGCGGACGATTGTAGTCCCGGGCTGCGTCACGGATGAATTGTTCGAGTTTGTCTTCGGTCATGATACCAAGTCTCCTGCGAAATCGGAAAGCTCCTCGCGAAGCTTTCCGCGTGCCTGAAAGAGGCGCGTTTTTGAAGTACCGGCGGGAATGTTCAGGAACGCGCCAATCTCTTCGTGTGTGAATCCCTCTACGTCGTGCATCAGAAACACTGTTCTGAATTTTTCATTCAATCCGTCAATGGCTTTCTTCAGGCGCTCCTTCAAATCCGGATCTGCCTCACGTGCCATCGATCCAACCATCTCTGCCTCTTCGAGTGACGTTTCCCGCGTGTGCAGCCGTTTCACCTTTCTCAAACCGTTCAGTGCAACCGAAACTCCGATGGAGTGGAGCCAGGTTGACAGAGAAGACTCGG
>JANLYJ010000488.1:0-3585 GCA_031365555.1 Gemmatimonadaceae bacterium
TAAGGAGAGTCAGGGGCTGAAACTGGTATGCGCAATCATTGGCCTGTCGCTTATGGATGCAGTGAGGCGCTTTCAGGCCGACAAGAGTCCATGGGCGTTCGTTGCGATTCTGGGAGTTGTAGTGACCTTTCGTCTGGTGTCACTGCTACTCGTCTCCCAGGCTGCGAAATGGCTCCGCAAATAAACAATCAACGCGCGGGAATGCCCGGTTACTGATTAAGAACTCAGAACGCGTTTTTCCCCGGCGTTCGGGTAGCCGGCACGAAAAGCACCAGCCCAACCGCAGCCGTCAGGGCGAGCGATGCTCCAAACAGGAAAGCGTTGTGGGCGCCGGACCGATCCCATATTGCGCCAAAAATCAATGATGCAGGCAACGCACCAAGCCCGATTGCGAGATTGAACCATCCGAACGCAGCTCCTCTCCGGTTCGCAGGCACGACGTCAGCGACGAGTGCTTTCTCCACTCCTTCAGTCATTCCATAGAATAGTCCATACGCAGCGAACAATGCCCATGCGTGCCAACTGGTGCTGGCTTGCGCGAAACCGTAGTACACGGCCGCGTACAGAAGCCACCCGCCGACAATCAGTGGTTTGCGTCCGAATTTGTCAGACAAGGTTCCACCCAGCACGCCGGTTGATGTCTTCACCATGTTGAGAAAAGCCCAAACGATGGGGGCAAGCGCCACGCTGATTCCGAGCTGGTTTGCGCGCAATAGTAAAAAAGCGTCGGTAGAGTTGCCGAGAGTGAATAGCAGAAGCACGCACAGGTAGGCCCAGAACTTCTTCCCGAGCTTTCCGCCGAACTCCGCTTTTTCGATTTTCTTCGCCTCTCCAGCAGCTGGCTTCTCCTCCTTCACAGCCACGACGAGAACCACAAACGCGATAATTGCCGGAATCGCTGCAACCCAGAAAACGGAACGAAGGGAGAGTCCTCCCCACTTAATGAGAGCGAAGGCGATGAGCGGACCGACTACAGCGCCTGCATTGTCTGCAGCTGCGTGAAACCCGTATGCCCTTCCGCGCTGAGCAGGATCGACCGAATCAGCCAGCAGAGCATCTCTGGGCGAGCTACGCAGTCCCTTCCCTACCCGGTCACCTACACGGATCGCGAGAACCTGCGTCGCGGTCTGTGCGATCGCAGTGAACGGGCGAACGAATGAAGCGATTCCGTAACCGAGCACGACGAGAGGTTTTCTCTTGCCGATCTTGTCCGACCACCACCCGCTAAAAAGCTTGAGGAGTGCCGCGGTCGATTCTGCGAAACCTTCTATTGCCCCAATGAAGCTGGCGTTGGCCCCGAGCACGCTGCTGAGGAAAAGAGGCAGGAGCGGATAAATCATTTCCGTGGATGCGTCAGTGAAGAAACTGACGCCGCTCAGAGCGTTGACGTTGCGCGGAAGTTTCTTCCTCCGCGCTGACGTCACGTCAGCGCTTTCTTCTAGGATATCCGAACCTCGGAGTGATCGCCTACTGTTACTTCGCCCTTCACGCCGCTCAGGACAACCTCATCGCCGATGAGCGAGTTGCTGAGCGCGGACCTGCTGATCTTTGCACCTGTACCGATGATCGCGTGACTCACCTGCGAATCTTCGATCACAGTCCCGGCCCCAATCGACACATTCGGACCGACGGTCGAGTTCCTGATCTTTACGCCGTCTTCGACATAGACAGGATCATTGATGGTCGATCCTTCGACGTCACCCGGCTTCCGCGAGTGGCCCTTGGAAAGCATCTCACGATTCGTGTCCAGAATCGTTTCGATCTTGCCGGCGTCGTACCAGCCGTCGACATCCATCACGCGAATCTTCGCGCCCTTGTCGATCATGTACTGGAAAGCGTCGGTCAGGAAATATTCACCCTGGTTCTTGGGCTGGGTCAGGACGTGATCGATGCCTTCATAGAGAAGCTTCCAGTTCCTGATATAGTAGAGACCGATGTTTGCGCGTTTTGAGATTGGAGTCTTCGGCTTCTCAACGATCTGGGTCATGTTGTCGTCCTTGTCAGTCACGACGACCCCGAAGCGCTGATAGTCCTCGACTTCCTTTACCCAGATGATTCCGTCAGCGTCGATCGTCTTGACGACCGAAAGGTCGGCATCGAAGATCGTGTCAACGAAGATGATGAGCACCGGCTGATCCACGTAGTCCTTCGCGAGTGCGACAGCTCCAGCGGTTCCGTCCTGGACTTTTTGCTCAATGAACACGGACGGAACGTCCCAGGTCTTTCGTGCGAACTCCTCGACTTTCTCCTTCAGGTGACCGGTGATGTAAATCACCTGGTCAACTACGCCAAGCTTCTTGAGATCTTCGAGGATGTACTCCATCACCGGCTTGCCGGCGACTTTGAGCATCGGCTTGGGGGTGATGTGCGTGTGCGGGCGGAGGCGTGAACCCTTCCCGGCTAGTGGGATGATCACCTTCATGGTGCGCTCGTTCCTTCGCGGCCATACCTGTCCTGCAGGCGCACCACGTCGTCCAGATGGTTTGTCGACACCTCAAGAATGTCGCAATCGGTAATTGCTTCCATTTGATGAACCGTTCCGGGTGAGATTCTGAATGCTTCGCCGCGCTTGAGCTTCATGTCCTTCATCGCCAGGCCGCGCGCGGCTTCGCCCCCCTGCCGCGCATCACCCTCTTGCACGCGGTAGACCAGCTCACCGGAAAGCAGGTACACGGTTTCGTCCTTGACGTTGTGATACTGAACGGACAGAGCCTGTCCCGCCTTTATGTGCAGGATCTTGCCGACATATCCATCAGTCACAGCCCAGATGGTCTCGTGACCCCAGGGCTTGGGTACGGTACGAATCTGAACTGGTCCGGTACCGTTTGTTTGGTCAGTCATGCGTAAATATCTCGAATTGTTGGCGCCAGGAGCAATCCAAGGCAGGCATACTTTCTGCCCCCTGCGGCACAGCAATGATACTATCTCCGCGCTATATCCCGAAGCTCGCCGCAACTATCGGCCTGTTTACCCGTTATGGGCTGCTCGACTTCGCCCAGAAGCAGGGCCTCCTGGCACTGCAGAACGTTGACGCAGCCGACGACGGCGAGGAAGCCACAAGCGAAGATCACAACAAGGCGAAAGCATTCCGCAAACGCCTGGTGGATCTTGGCCCCGCCTATATCAAGCTCGGTCAGGTCCTCTCTACCCGTCCCGACCTTCTCCCGCCCGAGTACATCAAGGAGCTCGAGAACCTTCAGGACAACGTTCCCCCGATGTCCCAGGAGGACGTTGAGGCGACGATTGAAGAGGATCTTGGCGCGCGAATCTCCAAGCTTTTTTCGTCATTCGACTATGACCCGCTAGGCAGCGCAAGTCTCGGACAGGTGCACGCTGCAACACTCAGAAATGGCCGCGAGGTCGTTGTAAAAGTTCAGCGCCCAGGTCTCCGCGAGCAGCTTAGCGAAGATATTGAGTTCTTCAGGGAAATGGCCGGGTTTCTCACGTCGCACACCAGCGCCGGTGAGAGAATCGACCTGATTGGAGTGGTGCAGCAGGTCGAGCGCTCTCTCGTTGACGAGCTGGACTACAGAACCGAAGCAAAGAACGGTGCGACTTTCCGTAAAACGCTGGCGATCTTCCCGC
>JANLYJ010000503.1:0-1883 GCA_031365555.1 Gemmatimonadaceae bacterium
CACGATAGACATGAGTCGGGCCGAAACATTTAGCGGGCTCGCGCAAATCCGAATTTCCGCAGACGGTCCAACAGTCCGTTTCGACATAGACGTGCCACCTGCCGTCAGTAGGGTGGTACCGACTCTGGTTAAGAAATGACCTGAGCGCGGTCTGCGGGGTATATTGAAACACCAATGAGAATCTTATTTACAGCGGCACTTCTCCTCGCATTTGCTCCCCAAACCGGATCGGCGCAAAATCCGGTTAAGTGGACTCTGCAAGGCCCGCGGTCACTAACTGTCGCGCCAGGCTCGGTCACGCGTTTCCAAATCAATGCGCAGGTAGAAAACGGCTGGAAAGTGTACTCGCTCACCCAGACAAAGGGTGGCCCGTATGGAATGACGATCACTTTGCTGCCCGGCTCACGTCTCGAGTTTGCAGGCCCAATCGTTTCGCCTGTGCCAGTCGCGAAGTTCGACAGCAGCTTCAAGATGATCACCGAGACCTACTCGGGCGCTGGCACATTCATCATCCCGCTCCGCGCGCCAACTGAAGAGGGCACTACCTCTTCAACAATCAAGATTCGCTATCAGGCGTGCAGCGCGCGGTTCTGTCTGCCGCCGCGGAACGAAATCATTCAGATCACGACCAAGGTTTCGTCGACTAGATGAGTCTGTCGTTCTTCTGGCTCGCCGTAGGAGCCGGACTGCTTTCGATCATTACTCCCTGTGTCTTCCCGCTGATCCCTCTTACGGCGGCGTATTTCTCTGACCGCGGGAAGTCGCGCACACAAGCGATTCGGTCCGGACTGTTCTTCGCCCTCGGCATCATCTTCACATTCTCAGTCATTGGCCTGGTCGTCGCAGTTACTATCGGCGCCTCTGGTCTCGCGCGGTTTGCATCGAGTCCTTCTGTAAACATCGCGCTCGCAATCCTGTTCGCTGCATTTGGAATAGCGCTCCACGGCTCACGCTCGCTCGCTCTGCCCAGCCGGTTCATCACGCGGTTTACGACCTTCGCAAATAGCTACGACAGGCATAGCATCATCGGTCCGCTGCTGCTCGGCGCGCTCTTCTCGCTTACGTCGTTCACCTGCACCACACCGTTCGTCGGGACACTGCTGGTGCTCGCTGCAAGAGATCAGTGGCTCACGCCGCTGGCCGGGATGTTGGTGTTTTCGATTGTGTTCGCACTGCCGTTTTTCGTACTCGCTGTCGCGCCCGGCTTCACCCAGAACATGCCGAAGCCCGGACCATGGCTCGAGAAAACGAAACGTATCGTTGGACTTCTTGAACTCGCTGCCGCGGTAAAGTTCGCGTCGAACGCGGACATGGTGCTCGGCTGGAATATCTTCACCCGCCGCTTCGTCCTGTTTGCGTTCGCCATGCTCGCTGTTGCTGCGATTGGCGTGCTGATTTCCAAATCGAAGCTGCCACAGCGAAAGCAGATGATGATTGACTTCGCCCTGGTCGCCGCAGCCGCATTTGCCTCGGTGAAGGCGAGCCCTGCAAACCTTGGGGCGCTCGAGGCTTTCGTTCCACCAGCTGCCGTCGACCAGGCTGTCGCTACGCCGGGATCCGCAGTCGATGCAGGCTGGATAATGAATGACTACGACGGAGCTCTCGCGCAGGCGCGCACGTCGGGAAAGCTCGTGTTCGTTGACTTCACCGGTTACACCTGCACGAACTGCCGCTGGATGGAGACGAACATGTTCCCGAAACCGGCGGTCGCCGCCGCGCTCGCCGGCTTCGTCCGACTGCGCCTGTACACCGACGGCCGCGGTGATGCGGCCGCGCACGCGCAGGCGATGCAGCGCGCGACGTTCCGCACCGTCGCGCTGCCGCTGTACGCGGTGGTGGACGCGCGCGGCCGGCCGCTCGCGACATTCCTCGGCATGACCCGC
>JANLYJ010000043.1:0-10428 GCA_031365555.1 Gemmatimonadaceae bacterium
GAATCGACTGCTCACCGTGCGCTGTCGCTCTCGTGCCGTCGACGCGCTCTGCCTTCACATCCATGAGAACCGTCTTTTCCTTCCCTGCGATTGTCAGTGCGCCAGTTGTCTTTGCCGCAAAGCCGGAGGAAGTTCCGTTGAGCAGGTCGTAACCGCTCATCGTGTAAATGATCGTTGGGTTTTTGTCTGCCTTCAGTGCTTTGAGCATATGCTCGTTCATCTTGCCGTTGCCGCACTCAAGGCTTTTCGCCGGAATTGCGACGCGAACGCTGACGATCGGGCGGGAGATTTTCGTCAGGTCTTTTGTGTAGCCTCTATCAACGATGAGCGTGGCATCCAGCGTGCTCGTCTTGCAGGTGAACGCCTTAATAGTCGACGTCCCGCTGACGATGAGTTCGGTTCCCGGCTCGAGCTGAAGCTTCATCGTTTCCTGGGCGCTGGCTCTGACTGCCGTTGCTGCCAGCAGGACCGCAACCGTAAGAACTCTTTTCATGGTGATACCCTCGTGTGTCGCTGTGATTTTGATTACGAGGGGAGGATACGGTTTCGGGGATCTTCTTCCTGTCGGTTGAAAACCCCCACTTGTCCGCCGATGTGACTGAAAGATCCAGGGGTAATCCTTGCCCGACTTTAGGGGAATCCCCTACGCACGGGGGTTTTCCTCACAAAAGTTCAGCGATTGGCTGACTGATGAGGAGTTCAAGCGAGTGCATCCTTAGCTTCGTCCCGCCGCCCGCAAGACGGTCGGTCACTCCAGGGGGAGTATGTACAAAACAATCATGGTGCCGACCGAAGGAACCGGGTTCGACAGGGAAGCGATTCGTGTGGCATTGCGGCTCGCTGCCAAAACGAACGCAGTCGTGCATCTCGTTAGAGTGATGAAAGTGTCACCAGCAATTGGCGTCATGCCTGGAATCGACGGCGTCAATGCAATGACTGAAGTGGCGGGAGTCACGCGGGACCGCGAGCTAAGCGCGCTCTACATGCTTGCGGCTGAATGCAGAGAACTCACAACTGCTACTATAGTAACGGCGCTCGAGGACGGACCAGTCGAAGAAGTCCTGAAAGCATACTCGGATCGCATATCTCCAGACCTGATCGTCATCAGCAGTCACGCACGCCAGGGATTCGCGAGATTTTCTCTCGGGAGCGTAACCGATTCCCTGATTCGAAATGCGCATGTGCCAGTCCTGGTTGTAAAACCAGAACGGAGTTACCTGAATCCGCGCGCCGTCGAGAGATTCAGTCAGATAGTAATTCCACTGGACGGTTCGGCACTGGCTGAAGAGATCCTGCAGCCAGCCGTCCGGCTCGCGAAGCTGGAACAGGCCGAACTGATCCTTTTGCAAATACTCAGTTCGCAGGACCAGGACCTTGGGGGGAATCCTTCCCGAGCCTGGTGGGACGAGAGCTTGCCAGCCGCGCATGCATACCTCAATCGCATTGCTACACAACTGCGTCTCGATGGTCTGGAAGTTTTTACCGAGATCATTGTTGGGGTTAGCGTCGCAGAAGCGATTGCAACTTTCGCGAAGAGCAGGCGCGCGGGTCTGGTCGCAATTGCAACTCATGGCCGGAGCGGCCTGAAGCGCGCGGTCCGGGGAAGTGTGGCCGCTGGACTAATGAGGAACGGCGTAATGTCACTCCTTGTCATGCACCCTGAGCAGGATGCATCCGCGAAACTGCCTGGGAAAGCAGCGGGCGAATTGATCGCGGCGAGCTAAACTCTCCGAGTCACTGGAGAAGGCTGACCTATGGTAACTCACATTTTGCGGGCACCGAACGCGATTCGCCTGCGGGTTCCAATTCGGCTGCTATGGCAGTCATCGCGGAAGAGCGCCTTCTTGAGAGGCTCCCTGCTTCCGACTGTGGCGGTCACGGCCATTGCCTCAGGCTATGCCGCAAAACTGATTATTGAAAGCTCGGAAATTGCCCGATTGATCTGGTTGATCGCGCTGATTGGTGCAGGACTGCCGGTAGTCTGGCAAACAGTGCGGAATGCATTTGCCGGCAAGTTCAATTCGGATCTGGTGGCGTCGCTTGCGATAGTGACTGCTGCCGTGATCAATCAGCCATTGGCGGGATTGGTCATTGTCACGATGCAGACCGGAGGCGAAGCACTCGAGCGATTTGCAGAGCGCCGTGCATCCAGAGCCGTACATGAACTAGAAGAATCGGCGCCCCGCATTGCGCACCTGATTGTCGCCAACGGTCAGGTTACAGATGTCAGCGCGCGCGCCGTTCGCCCTGGCGACAAGCTTCTAATCAGGCCCGGCGAACTGATTCCGTGCGACGGAGTGGTGGAGTCTGGGAGTTCTGATCTCGACAGGTCGCAGCTCACTGGTGAGCCGATGCCTGTGTCCGCGGTTGCGGGCACCTCTGTAATGAGCGGCGAGATCAACCTGCAAGGTGTCCTGAACGTCAGAGCCACTGCTCTTGCAGCTGAGAGCCAGTATGAGCGGATCGTAGAACTCGTGCGCACTGCACAGGCATCCAAGGCCCCACTTCAACGTCTAGCTGACCGGTATGCAGTTTGGTTCACACCCCTCACAATTCTTGTCTGCGCGCTGACATTCTTTTTCAGTCGCAGCTGGGTCGATGTTCTGTCCGTGCTCGTTGTCGCCACGCCATGTCCACTGATCCTCGCAGCACCAGTTGCGATAATCGGAGGGATCAACCGGGCGGCCCGCGCAAAAATCATTGTTCGCAATGGCGCAGCGCTCGAAAGCCTCAGCCTTGCAACCATGGCCGTCTTCGATAAGACAGGCACCCTCACCATTGGAAAGCCTGCCGTTCAGCGTGTAATTGCGCTTCCGGGCTTCACCGAGGATCAGGTTTTTCTTTTTGCTGCAGCTGTGGAGAATGGTTCGGGGCACCTTCTGGCAAGAGTGATCGTCGATCGCGCGAAAGCAAAATATCCGGTGCTGCCTGTTGCCACCGAACACAACGAATCTGCCGGCGCGGGTGTTACAGGCATGGTCAGCGGCGTCAGTGTAGCCATAGGAGGGCGAGCCTTCGTTGCAGAGCATGCCACGACTTCACTCGAGCCATTTGTGCCACTGGAGAGAATCGGTCATGCCCTCCGCGCATATGTGCTGTTGAGCGGAACTCCTGCGGGGGTGATCGAATTTGCTGACTCCCTGCGCCCCGAGCTGCTCGAATCGCTGGAGGCGCTACGTGATCTCGGCTTCTCGAAACGGGTCCTTCTGTCTGGCGATAGTTCCGCGAATGCGGTGGCCGTCGGAAAAATCGCAGGGATAAATGAAGTGCACGGCGGGCTGCTGCCTATTGAAAAGGCTGCACTGGTTACGCGTTATCGCACAGCCGGCGAAGTGGTGATGATGGTTGGTGATGGGACAAACGATGCCCCGGCTCTTTCAACTGCCAATGTTGGCGTTGCGTTGTCAGGACATGGCGGGGGCATCACGGCTGAAGCCGCCGACGTAGTGATACTCGCCGACGATCTCGCAAAAGTTCCGCAGGCCGTTGCAATCAGCCGGCGTACGATGCGTCTGGCGCGCCAGAGCATTGCTGCGGGACTGGGCCTGAGTGCAGTAGCGATGCTGTTTGCCGCAACCGGTTTCATCGCACCCACGCAGGGCGCTCTTCTGCAGGAAGCAATTGACGTAGCGGTAATTCTGAATGCGCTAAGGGCAAGTTGGTCATGACCACTCTACCTGGAGAAGCAATGTACAAAACCATAATGGCGCCTCACGATGGATCTTCCCATTCAACCATCGCGCTTACACGGGCAATGCGCCTGGCAAAACATTTCAACGCAGAGCTGAGGATCGTGCGGGTTTCAGAGCCCGTGATCGTAATCGACACGGTGCCTGGAATGGCCACCGCACAAATCGATCAACAGCACCAGGCTGCGCTGCAGCTGCGCGAGCTGGAACGTTTCGCTCGAAAAGCCAGAGGTGCCGGCATCTCATCGGTGGTTACTGCACTTCTGGAGGGAATTCCTGGAGAAGTGCTTGCCCACTATGCCCGCCAGTTCGAAATAGACCTCATCGTGATGGCAAGCCATTCGCGCGGCGAAATATCACGTATCGCGCTTGGAAGCGTGACGGACTATCTCGCTCGGAATACCGAAATCCCGGTCCTCATTGTCAAGCAGGCACCAAACCTCGTAAGCCGCGATGAAGCCATCATAAGCAGGATTCTCGTGCCGCTCGATGGCTCTGCGCTCGCCGAGCAAGTCCTCGGTCAAGTGTCCGCGCTCACAACGAGTCCTTTTACCACGGTGAACCTTCTGCAGGTTCTTGCTCCCGGAGATTTGTCGCAGCAGAAAATCGCGGAGCGGGCGCTCCCATGGTGGGAAAACGAGTTTGCAGACGCAGACGATTACCTCGAGCACATGGCAGGCCTTCTACGTGACAGTGGAATCGCTGTCGTCACCGATGTCGTTCTGAGCGGGCACGTTGCGACTGCCATACTTAAGCACGCCGTGACCGCACGCGCCGACTTGATTGCCCTGACAACTTCCGGAACGGGTGGATGGAAGCGGCTCGTGTTCGGAAGTGTTGCCGACGAGGTCGCGCGAAAATCCCCGACATCCGTCCTTGTCTATCACCCGCGAGCTGTTACGCCTGTATCGCGCGCCAGCCTCATGGACGCTGCCAATGCCTGCGCGATCAACTGAAATGCCGCACGTCGTCTTCCGTGACCTGTCAGGACCCGAATGCGATGCAATTCTTGCGCGTAACAACGTAGGTCGTCTTGCGTTCTCGTTTCGCGACCGGGTCGACATCCAGCCAATTCACTACGTGTATGACAATGGTTGGCTGTACGGTCGAACTTCCAAAGGCGACAAGACGATGACCCTCCGGCATAACCAATGGGTCGCATTTGAAGTCGATGAAGTGGAGGGCACCTTTACCTGGAGCAGCGTTGTAGTTCACGCGACATTCAACCTCATCACTCCGGACACCAGTGCGGCCGCAGCGGAAGTCTGGGCCGACGCTGCCCGCCTGATATCTATAGTAGTGCCGCACAGTTTTACGGATACGGATCCCGTTCCCTTCCGTGACCTGCTCTTTCGGATGAAAGTGAACGAGGCCAGAGGCAGAGAAGCCAAAACTATATCGAACGGCTTCGCAACAGCATCAGCAACGCCCGGCTGAACGGGAGCGACCGTGTCCCGTTAGGCGATAAAAAGGGTTAGAACCTTTTTTGAAGTCCGTGTGTCGAAGAAAGTGGAAAACCAGAGAGGATTTTTCAATGCAGGTAGCAAAGTCTTTGACGCCGACGGTACGCAGTCATTCCAAAACGCGAGTGATCGGCCGCCGAGTGAATCTCAAGGCTCGCACACGTAAGCTTGACTCCGGACAGGTTGTTATCATGCTCCAGAAGTCGGACAATGTTTTGTATGGGCCGGCGTTCACTGAAAGCGTAGAGAGCCAGAACGACTGATGGCAAATGAAAGGGGATGAGCTGTGCGCTCATCCCCCTCATTGTCAGGTCGCGGTGAACGCGCGGCCGATTGCGAATGCAGCGATGAGACCTGGACCGTGCACCATGAGTGCAGCAGGAAAAAGCCAGATTGTTTCAGGTCGCGTCAGCCACCCACCGCGACGAGCAACGCGGAACAGATAAATTGAGAAAGGCAGGTTGATCGCCAGCGCCGTGAGCACACCCGGTCCGTAGCCGCGAAAGACTGTGATCACCGACGACATGTGCGCAAACACATTGAGAAACACGGTCGCCTGGATGAGCATCACACACCAGAATGCTGCTCGGGACTGCGGGCGCCGCCAGCTCCACAAACTTACTAGCGCCGGAACGACTGTCACCACAACAAGGGCAATAAACAACGCGTCGTAGTGGAGCGACTCTGCGACGCTGCGCAGGAAGTAGGGAGGATGTTCGCGGACCTCCGGGAGGTAACGGGGAAACGTCAGTGCCTCCTCAGCGTTGTGTATTGCGAGGAGAAGTGGAACTGCCCAGACAGCAGCCTGCCTGTCCACCTGGCTAGATACGCTCGAGAACTACCATACCCGAAAATCGCTTCATCTCTTCGCGCATACGTTTGGGATACAGCTTCATCACAAATCTCCAGAACCACATCATTCTCATCTCCCGGTTCAGCCGGCGCGCCTCGTCCATGCTGCTGATATACCGCTGCTCCTTCCAGCCATATCGCTCGAAGAATTTGGTTCCCTCTGCCGGAGCGAAAAGAAATGGCGCGTTACCGCGCTGCACACCCTTTCCCCACATCCTGTCCATCATCTGAAGGAGCCGAGGACTCGCGAGGTCGATCATCATCCACCTGAACGATCCCTGCGAGTGCAAGTCCGCCATTAGCGAACCGACTGCCTCCGGTGTGAGGTAAACCAGAAGCCCTTCAGCGATTACCAGCGTGCGCGAATGTTTCGCTCCAAGCTGCGAGAACAGGGCGCGTCGTCGAGATTCATCACGAAGATCCATCGTCACCGCTTCGTAGCTGCAGCGTGGAGTTTCGGCTGAAAGCTCGCGGGTCTTGTGATTGAGAATCCCGGGAAGGTCTACATCGACCCAGTGCAACTGGGGCGGAAGATCCAGTCGCCACGGCCGTGCATCTAGGCCGGCAGCGAGATTGATCACCAGATCAACGCCGCGATTTTTTGTGTAGTCCAGCACGACCTCATCGAACACTTTAGTGCGGACGATCATCGGCCAGGCCATCTGCTTTCCGCGCGGCATTCGCGAAACAATTGCGCGCCCACGTTCACCTGAGAGACGGGCAGCGAAAGGATCGGTAAAAATTGCATCCTGACGCGATGTCTCCATCGCGCGGTATTCCGCCACCCAGAGTGCAGTGTCGGAGACGTTCTCTATCTGCCCCGCTTCAGTCACTGCTGCCAGTCCGCAATGAAGAGATTTGTTTCGCTTGGCTTGCTTGCGTGGCGATTTGAGGCCCACATGAGTTTCCTGCCATCAGGACTGAACATGGGGAACCCGTCGAACGATTCATCGAAGGTAAGCTGTTCCAGCCCGGACCCGTCGCGGTTCACCAAATACAGATCAAAGTTTCCACTGCGCGGGTTCTTGTAGTTCGAAGAAAAAATGATCCGTTTCCCGTCAGGGGTCCACGATGGCCCGAAGTTGGCCCCGCCCAGATTGGTGATCTGCCTCTGATTGGAACCGTCTGCGTTCATCAGGAATAGTTCGACCTTGCTCGGTCGAACGAGACCCTGCGCGAGGTAGTCGCGATACTGCTGAAGCTCAGGACCCTCCCTGGGATGATTGGACCGGTAAACGATCTCCTTTCCATCAGGCGACCACCAGGCCCCTCCATCATAGCCCGGAGTATTTGTCAGCCGCTTCACGTCCGAGCCATCCGCGTTCATTGTGTAGATGTCGAGATCCCCATCCTTGAGCGATGTGAAAACAATACGTTTTCCATCGGGTGAGAGCACACTCTCGGCTGTATACACGTCGTTGTGCGTGAGCCGCTTCAGGTTGGTACCGTCGCGATTCACGGTGTAGATGTCATACCGGTCGAGTGGCCAAACGTAACCCTTGGATGGATCCGGTTTGACAGGACACACGGCGTCGTGCGCGCTTGTGGAAGCGAAGAGCAATTTCTTCGACCCTGGAAAAAACCAGCCGCACGTTGTCTTGCCGCGGCCGTCAGAAATCCGTCGAAGACTGGAGCCATCGGTTCGCATCACCCACTGCTGGTCGCACGGATGCTCGCCATGGGTAGCCTGGAAGGTGATCCACTCGCCATCTCCGCTGAAATAGGCTTCTGCATTCTCACCTGCGAAGGTGATCTGGCGCAGTGAGGCAAAGTGAGTCTCACCCGGCGAGCTGCTAACGGTTTTTGGGGAGCCCCCGAGGAGGGAAGTTGTCTGATCCGGCGCAGCGGCGGTGAAAGGTGCCTTGGAGCAGGCGGAGGCAATTAAAAAAGCGCCCGAAAGCGCAAGGATTCGAATTCTCATGACTACAAAATAGTATGTAGGATTGTGCGTGGCACGGCTTTTCACCCATAACTTTAAGGGCGTACGTAAAGGAGATTTTATGTCGATTACGAGATGTCCCAAATGCAATGCACAGATGGAACGCGGCTTTGTGCTTGACTACGCACATGGCGCAGTACTTCAGTCCAAGTGGGCTGAAGGTGGAGTTAGCTACTCGAAATGGTGGGGACTGCGCGATCTCAAGAAAAAACGGAAGTACGTAATTGTCACGGATCGCTGCGTGAAGTGTGGTTTCCTCGAGCACTACGCAACTGAGGAATCCAAGTAGCTGCTAGTCGGTAAGCACGGGAAGATTCAGGTTGCTCGACGGCGAAGGAACGTGTGAAACATTCACGTCGATGGGCAGCCTGATTCCGTTGTGGGTCTGCACAACGTCAAGTAACCCCTGCCATACGTTCGCGAAAGCGTGCCCGACGTCCTGCGGAAGTTTTTCTTCCGAGAATCCCTTGCCCCCCGCTACCCAGAACTTGGGCTCTTCTCTCGACCCCGCGACTTCGAATACATCCTTGACGTCTGCGTAGATCGACTCCGCGTTGTGGCTGTGTGTGTAGTAGCCAGGTCGAAAACGACCGTCTTCGAGCACACGTGCAGTCCACGCCTTGTAATAATCGCGCATTCGCACTGGCACGTTTTCCATCCGTTCGATGTCAAGAAAGATGACTGTGCCTGGCGCAAAGCCTTCGGCGAGCGTTCTGATGATCGCGTCGTTGGCGTCCTTCACACCCTGTTCGCGTGAAACGAGCTGCACGTCACACGATGATCCTCTGCGCGCGCGCGGCTCGACGACAGTGCGCACCGGAACCTTCACCGCTACTCGGCGCTTCACGCGCTTGCCTTTGATCTTCACCGTTTTTGTCTGGTACTTCGTTACGTACTTGGTGACATAACGCCTCGCTCCCGGAACCGATCCCCACGTTTGCTGGCCAACATAAATGACAGCAAGGCCCCAGCCCATCGTCGTCAGCTTGTCACGTTTACCGGTCCACGAAGCTTCCTTGTGGCATGGGGCTGGAAGATAAAATCCAACCCATTCGAAGGGCACGGACTCATCCCTCCAGGCGACCATGGTCTCATCGCCAGGGTAGGAATAGGTGTCGAAACCGAGGTGAGTCGCTGGCTCCACATTTTTCGCAATATTGGAAACCGTCTGGGCGATCACGTTGGTTACCCCATCCGCGGGGGCGTCAAATACGCGATTTCCCGTAAAGGAAGCCGCTACAGCGACGAGGCCGAGCGCGATTCCCATTTTAACGTGTCTAGGGACGGTTAACTGCTTGAAAAAGTTCGTGGACATACCGCTTATACAATGCAAGCGGGGGTCCTGTTCAGCCGGTTTTTATACTTTTCCCGGGCAATAAAATCGCCTCGTTCGCAGGCCGAAATGCCATGTCCAACAGCCAACCAAGTCGTTTTGGCAAATGACGCTTCAACGACCGCCTTCGAGATCGGGCGGAATGGTCATTCGCTTGCCGCTTTTTTCTTCTTCTCCACAACGCGCACAGTCTTGATGTTGACGAACTCGTGAATTCCAAATTCACCAAGCTCGCGCCCGAAACCCGAATCTTTTATGCCCCCGAACGGAAGTCGCGAATCCGATGCCACCATTCCGTTTATGAAAAGCAGTCCCGACTCGATCTCATTCACAAACTGACTCCGCTCGGCGAGATCGCTGGTCCAAACCGAAGCGCCGAGGCCGAAGCGGGTGCTGTTCGCAATCATGATGGCGTCGCTGACATCGGCTGCGCGAAAGACACTCGCAACGGGGCCGAACAATTCGTCATCACTTGCAGGAGTTCCCGCAGGAATATCAGTCAGCACAGTGGGCTGGAAAAAATTCCCCTTTCCCGGAATGCGCTTGCCGCCGACGCGGACGGTGGCTCCGGCTGCGACGGTCGCGGATAACTGCTTCTCGAGATCTTCGACGCCCTGTCTGGTAGCGAGTGGGCCAATCTCTACTGATGGGTCCATTGGATCGCCAACCTCCAGGCGCGATACTGCGGCTACAAATTGCGCGACAAATGCATCGTAAATGTCTTCATGCACGATGAACCGTTTCGCCGCGATGCATGACTGACCATTGTTGATCATTCGCGCAGTGACTGCAGTTTCAACCGCATCCGCCAGATTCGCCGACGGCATCACGACGAATGGGTCGCTTCCGCCCAGCTCGACGACACACCTCTTGAGGTGCTTTCCGGCTGCGCTCGCAACTGCACGACCGGCGGCGTCACTCCCGGTCAGCGTTACTGCAACGATACGCCGATCCCCAATCAATGGCTCGACCTCGGCGGCAGAAATCAAAAGCGCCTGGAACAGTCCTTCGTCAAATCCTGCGTCCTTGAAGACACTCTCGATAGCCAGTGCACACTGAGGGACGTTCGAAGCGTGTTTCAGCAGGGCAGCATTGCCTGCCATCAACGCGGGTGCGGCGAAACGAAACACCTGCCAGAATGGGAAATTCCAG
>JANLYJ010000080.1:0-4348 GCA_031365555.1 Gemmatimonadaceae bacterium
CGCGGAAACTGGGGACGGGTTTCCACTCAAGGTCACTGCATTCCGGCCGGAGATGGCGGTGCATGGGAAGTATGAGCAGCCATGTCCTTTTTGTGCTTCGCCGGTGCAGAGGATTCGGTATGCGGATAACGAGACCAATTATTGTGCTCGGTGTCAGACTGAAGGGAGACTGCTCGCGGATCGGGCTTTGTCGCGATTGCTTAAGCAGGATTGGCCTAAGTCTTTAGACGAACTCGAAGGTCGGTAGCGTATCTACAGTTTGCCCTCCGGGCGGGTTACACGTAGGACACGTAGTACACACGTAGGGCACGTAGAACGGCAAAAAATCTAGGGGAACTGCACGCGGACCTAAGAGTCGTTGCAGTTCCCCCAATTTTTGTAGTTGCAGTTCTACGTGTACTACGTGCTCTTACTACGTGCCCTACGTGTAACCTGCCCGGAGGGCAATTATCCTACGAGCCCAAGCCAGTCACGCGAACCCGACGTATAACCCGGGAAAAGCGTATCAAGCTTACTCGCTCCAAGATGCTTCGCCGCGATTTCCGAGAAGACAGCACGGAAATCTGTAGTCAACGCCAGATCCCGTCCTTCATACAATTGCTCACGCGCCAAACCTGGCCAGCGCCCGTGAATCTTTCCGCCGCGCACTGAGCCACCGATTGCGAATTGCAATCCAGCGTGACCGTGATCAGTTCCACGGTTTCCGTTTTCATTTGCCATGCGACCGAACTCGGACATCGTGAGAATCACGACGTCGCCCATTTTGTCGCCGAGATCCGTGACAAGTGCGGCGATGGATTGGGCGAAGTCGTCGAGGCGGGTTGCGAGCTGGCCGGTGGATGAGCCCTGGTTTACGTGAGTGTCCCAGCCACCGACGTCGGCGAATGCTACTTCGAGGCCGACGTTGGCCTTGATCAGTTGCGCGATTTGGAGGAGACGCAGGCCGAACTGCGAGCGCGGATAGTTGGCACCATTTGCGGGCGCGTATTTCTGGGGATTGGCGGCCTTCAACATTTTCACAGCGTCGAACATTTCGCGGCCCGTGCCGTGAACGAGATCGGCAGAGCCGGTTTTGTAGAGGGCCTCAAGGCGCTGGACGTCGGAGCCTGTTGCGCGAACCGTGAATTCCTGGAGGCTGTTCATGGCGACAGTCTCTGAAGGGCCTTCAAGGATGCGCGGAGTCTGTTGTGTCATTGCGACTGCGCGGAATGGATTGTTGCACTCAGCGCAGGTTCCCTTGGCTGCGAGGTAACGATTCAGCCAGCCATCCTGGGTGCCTTTGATGTCGGGCGTGCCTGTCTCCATATAGTCCTGCGCATCGAAGTGCGAGCGCGTGGAGCTGGGACTTCCCACCGCGACAATGGGAGCCAGCAGTCCGCGATCCCAGAGAGGTTTGAGTGGGGCGAGTGACGGGTGCAAACCGAAGTGTCCGTCGAGATCGATTGCAGTCCCGTCGCGTGATCCCAATGAAGGGCGAGGAATCGCAATGGACGGACGAATGGAGTAGTACTCCTTATCGCCGTGCGGTACGAGCATGTTGAGTGCGTCAGCTGCGCCACGCTGGAAAAGGCAGATAAGAATCTTTCCCTTCTCTAGCGCGGTGACCTGCATTCCGAATGCAGTGCGTCTCAAGAATGATGGACTGAGTCCAAGTGTTACGAGCGCAAGCGCGCCGGATTTCATGAATGACCGTCTTTGCATCTTCTATCTCCGCTGAAATTCGGGCGAGCCAATCGCAAGTCCGACGATTTGATTGAAGCCCGTGAGTTTGGGCGCCTGCATCATCCTGCCATTCTGCTGGTTTGCCTTTCGCTGTTGACCCGGGCGCGCAGGTACGCCGGCCATCATGTCTTCATTCCCGTCGGCTGCCATGGCGATTCCGTTCGTGTTCGCATCTGTCGAGCCGAGCATCGGATTGTCACCTGTCACGAGAATCCTGCGGGTATCAGGTGATATGGCATTTCCAAAGAGCGCGCTGGCTACAGCATCCACCTGCTTGTCGCGTGACGCCGAGAGAATCTGACTGCCGCCAAATGCATCAGTTGTGTTTCCCGCAAATCGCGGGGAAGCGGCGTACAGTCCGAAATTGATTCGGTTGAGAATCGCGCCCGTGTTCATCCATGCGTCGCCAGTCTCGGGGTAGCCATTGGGTGCCTGGTGTCCGAAAAGCGGCTGGCCGAGGTATGCGACAACGAGTGCGTTTCTCGGAGTGAGGTCAGGTTGTGCGCCGAGCGCGCGTGCAGCGCTGACAACAACTTCGAAGGGCGACTTCACCTTGGAGCGATAGGATGTTTGCGCGTAGAACTCGGGTGATGTGAGAATCGTGCGCATCACCTCACGAATGTCGCCGTCAGTTTTGGTAAAGGTCTGCGCCGCGCGATCGATAAGTGCCTGGGGCGGAGTATCGCTTACAAAGCGACGTGCGAGTTTGGTCGCGATGTACCGCGCTGTGGACGGATGTCGCGCCACAATGTCGAGGACCGCTTCTCCATCCTCGATTCCTCGGCCGCCCTTGAGCTTTTTGCCGAGCACAACCTTTTCGTCTGCATCGTGCATCTCGGGCCTGAACACGAATGAGCCAGGTTCGGCGTCCTCCAATCCCATCCGCTGCGCGTTGGGCTGCCGCACGCCCGCGACCATTGTCCAACCAGTGAGTGCGCGCGCGACTTCGATCACATCGCGTTGAGTGTAGCCGCCGACGACGCCAAGGGTGTGCAGCTCGAGCAGCTCACGCGCGTAATTCTCGTTGAGTCCCGCGTTGCGGAGGGCCTGCGGACGCTGACCGTACCGGGGATTGCGCCGAGCCCGCTGCTGCATACCGAGCGATTCGTGCGTGGAGTCAACGGTGCTGCGTGCGTTGTCCAGATAAAAAAGCATTGCGGGGCTCTTCGCGACGGCGCCAAGCAAGTCGCGGAATTTCCCAAGTGAGTTCGGGCGGATGATCTCGCGATCGAAAGAGGTCAAAAGAAAAGGCATCGGTCCGCCTTTTCGTGCATAGACGTTGAAATGGTTCTCCCAGAAGTCGGTCATGACTTCCTGCAGCTGTCGTTCGCTCGCAACTGCGCGAGCAATGCGGGAAGACTGGAGCTCGGCGACAACCGACCTGAGCTGCTGCCCGGTGCGACGAACCTTGGCACTGTCTTCCGCTTCATCCTTCTTCGCCTGGCGACGTTCGCGCTGCAGCTCGGCGTACTGCCTCACCATATCGCTCTGACTGACTGAGAACGATTTGTATCCGGTGAGGAAATTCTCAAACGCCGAGTCGTCGATTCGCTCGGGGTGAAGCTGTTGATCGATCCAGGCATCTACTCCCATCGCGCGCACTTTCTGTACATCACCCGGCCGCGGCCCGAATGCGGCTCTGTTTAGTACGTGGAGAACCTGTTGGTCAGCGGTTTGTTCCCGCGTCGTCAGGTTCTGGGCACCGAGAGCGGGCGCGAGTAGGAGTGAGGCGAGTAGGAAAGACTTCATGGGGTACCCTGGTTGTCATGCTTTTATATAGTAGACGTTGGGCTCGGTCGTTCGTTAACGAAGGTTCTTGGTATGGAAAGGTTGCCCTCCGGGCGGGTTCGCACGTAGGACACGTAGTACACACGTAGGGACACGTAGAAGTGATTTGGGGGAACGACATATAAGTCCGTGCAGTTCCCCGAGAATTTGCGGTGCTACGTGTACCTACGTGTACCCTACGTGGCCTACGTGCGAACCCACCGCACGGAACCTGAACCGTAGCGGACCCTTCCGAATGCGGCCAGATTTCGAGGCACTCAATCGAACTCGAACTACCGGAGTAAAGTTGCCCCGATACCTGATGCGTACGATGTGCGCATTGATCCTCGTCATCTCGTCAGTCGCGACCGCACAGGTCGATTCAGCACAATTGAAAGCGCTTCGATACCGGTACGTTGGCCCGACACGTGGCGGGCGGGTAACGACGGTTACAGGTGTGCCGCAGCATCCGACCACCTTCTATATGGGTGCGACCGGCGGCGGGGTTTGGAAGACGACAAATTCCGGGGCGTCGTGGCAGAATTTGTCGGATGGGTTTTTTGCGACCGGGGCGATTGGATCAATAGACGTGTCGGATTCCAATCCTGACATCATATATGTAGGAACAGGATCCGAAGGACTGCGGAGCAATGTCTCGACTGGGCGCGGGGCCTATAAGTCCACTGACGCGGGCAAGACCTGGAAGTTCATCGGACTGCGTGATGCAGGACAGATTGGCTCGATTGCAGTCAATCCTGCGAATCCTGACATCGTGTACACTGCGGCGCTTGGGAATGCGTTTGGAAGGAATACCGAGCGCGGGATCTATCGCACTACCGATGGCGGCGCTTCGTGGAAG
>JANLYJ010000225.1:0-5032 GCA_031365555.1 Gemmatimonadaceae bacterium
AGCACAGCAATCCGTCGGCGATTTTTCGCAACTCACAGGGCTCGCGTTTGTCGAGCGGTTATTCGACGGCAGCTTGGGCCCGCCGCCGATGGTCAAACTTCTACCCTTCACATTGCTTCGACCAGAACCGGGTAAAATCGAATTGCGCGCGACGCCTGATGAGCGGATCCTCAATTTGACGAAGACCGTTCATGGCGGCTGGATCATGATGATGCTTGATACCGCCATGTCTCTTGCAGCGCTAACGACGCTCGGGCAGGGCGAGGTTGGTCCCACGCATGAGACCTCTGTCAAATTTGTCCGCCCAATCGGGGCGGATGCCGGTCAACTACGTGTGGTGGCGCAAGTGCTATCGCGCGGACGATCAGTGATCACGCTCGAAGGAAAGATCGAGGACACGCGTGAAAAGGTTCTCGCCCATGGCACGTCGACGTGTCTGATCGTGCGAAAGGGAACTTGAAGCCAGCCCAAACCGATCTGATTCCGGGTTCTGCCGATGGGACCGCCAGCATGCTCCCTCCGCTTCCCTGCTCTTTATGACCACTCAAGGCTGAACTCCAAACCGATGAAAAATATGGAAAGAAATGACCGATGCAATCGATAAACTCTGAGAAAGCAACGCTTCTGAAGATTTCCGACCGTCTTAGCCTCCGCTACGAGAAGTCTGGAAGCGGGCCGCCGCTTTTGCTGCTGCACACGATTCGAACGCAGCTTGAGTACTTTAGAGACCTCGTTCCTCTGCTCGATAAGCGCTTCACGGTTTACGCGGTTGACCTGCCTGGTCACGGGCGCTCACCGATCGACAAGTCCGCGACGCTTGATGAACCTGACATGCGCAAGTCCGTCGTCGGCATATTGCAGGCGCTCGATCTTCGCGACGTTACGCTGGTTGGCGAATCCATCGGTGCCGTGCTTGCGCTAACGTCCGCCGCCGAAGTGCCCGACCGCATTCGCGCCGTTTACGCCATAAACACCTATGATTACGATACGCGGTATGGCGATGGGATACGCCGAGGCAACTGGTTTTCAAACCTTATCATCGGCAGCCTGCAGATCCCCATTTTCGGTGCTATTGGCGCATCGCTCGAGGACCGAACGATACTGCGCAAGGTCATGGGCGGTGGTTACGCGGACCCGCGCAAACTTCCAGATGATCTTTTGGCAGAGTTTGATGCTGCCGCCCACAGTCCGGGTTATCGGGCGGCTTCTCGCAAAGTCCTGTCTGGATGGCGCTCTTGGTCCGCGGCGCGGAAACGCTATCCAGCAGTCAAAGCCCCGGTGACCCTGATCTATGGGGACAAAGACTGGTCGCACGTGTCTGAGAGAGAACGCACCAAGGCCGCACTGAAGAATGCTCGCTTAGTCACGCTTCCCAGCACGGGCCATTTCTCGTCAGTCGAAAATCCCCGGGCTGTGGCGGAGATAATTCTCTCTGGCAGTCCTCGATGAAAGGTTGACGGGTGCGGCTAATCAATGCGCGCGGCACCGAACCCGTATGAGCGTGCTGCACGCGACCACTTCATAGCTTTGGAGAATAGAGATGATTTACAGTTCCATTGTAAAAATGAAAATCCGGCAGACGTTCGACCACGTCAACAATCATCGCTGGGATAAAGCGACTGAAGCGCTTGCTCCCCATATCCATCATCGCGTTTCCGGCGACCACGCGCTCGGTGGTGTACGTCGCAGCAAAGAGTCTGTCCGCCGCTGGTTCGAGCGTCTCGGTCGGGTCCTTCCAAATCTCCGAATCACGGTCAACGACGTGACAGTTAAGGGTTGGCCCTGGAACACGAAGGTCTTTGCGACATGGGACGGCGCCGCGACGCTCAAAAATGGCAACCCTTACATCAACCGGGGGCTGCACGTGTTCACCCTGCGGTGGGGCCGAGTCTATGCACTGGAGGAATTCCAAGATTCACAAGCAGCAGCCAATGGTCTTGCCGCTCAACATGCAGCAGGCGTCTCTGACGCTGGCGCCGAACCAATTGTGAGTTAGTCAAGCCGACCGGTTGACCCTTATGCCAGAGAGTCGCGAATTCGCATAATCGGGATTACGGCTCTCGCCTCTCGTAAATGAGTCCTCTGGTCCAGCAGCGAGTCAACAAAATCGTCTCCGAGTGCTTCCCGCTCGAGACTGCCCACGCCATCGCTGATTCAACAAACAACACTCGGTTCGAATACCATAACCTGCCTTTCTCTGCCGGGTAGGCTATAGCACTATCCGCTCCGCATGGAACACGTCGTGACGGCGCATGCCGATCACATCGCAAAGTTGAAGGCCGTCAAGAAACCCGTTCTCGCGATCGCCGAACTAGTCTGGAATTCCCTCGATGCCGATGCCGCGCCTGTCGACATCTCCCTGCATCCTGGCAAGCTCGATGTTCTGGAAGCCATCGAGGTCAGCGACAATGGCTGGGCGATGACGCCGGAGCGCGCGCTCGAGTCATTCAGCGGCCTCGGCGGCTCATGGAAGCGACTTTCAACGAAGAGCGAGCATGAAAATCGTGTCATCCACGGGAAAGAAGGCTGCGGCAGGTTCAGAGCACTCGGCCTGGGTCGTGTCGCCGAATGGCACGTTTGTTATCCCGTCGCGAAGAGCAAGCTCGCGACCTTCAAGATTGCGATCATCGACGACACGTCGGATAGGTTCGACATTACCCCCGACAAGCCCGTGCCAGCGCAGAAGGGTGAGACACGCGCGTTCGCGTCCGCATCACAGAAATCTACAAAGCTTTTCCCTCGCTCGTGCGCGACAGCTGCATCACCGAGCTTGCACAGATCTTTGCCATCTATCTCCGCAAGTATTCCGCCGCCAATCCGACCGCGCCGATATGGCTTCTCCAACCGAGATAGCCTTCATCTTACTCGGCGCATGAACGTGGTCGCGTCGATACGGAGGTTGATCAAGGGATAGCGCCTCCCTTGATCATCGACCGCAGAACGCCCGGTTCGAACAAAACCAAGTCTCTCATAGAATCCGAGCGCCAAGCCGTTCTGCTCGTTGACGTCGGTCGTCAATATCGGGTGAAGTTGGAGAGGATGGTCCACCAAGGATCTTCCAACGCCGACTCCATGATAGTCTGAGTGAACGAAGAGTGCTTCGATCGCGGAGTCCGCCAAGCCCAGAAATGCGATGGCCAAATCTCGCTCATCGACCGCGAGCCAGAGCGGCATCTGCGGCAAGAAGCTCTGGACCTCCTCGTCAATCGCACGACGATCTTGGGGCGCGAGAAAATGATGCGTCGCATCGACTGCGGCACGCCACAGTTCAATAAGTCGGCGACCATCTTCGGGACGAGAGCGACGGATGTTCATCAAGGACTCTGCGCATCGGAAATCGACAGGCGCATAGCGCAACGGTGTTCTCGGGGAAGACCTGCAACGACCTCGGCATCAAAAATTTGATTGAGCCTTTGGTTATTCTCGTCCGGCTGCAGCGTCACGAAACCCATCCGCCAATAAACGGGTTCATTCCAAGGAATCGCACGAAACGTCGTGAGCGTGACCGCGGACAATTGCCTTTGCCGTGCAAAGCTGATCGCTTCCTCCAATAGGGCACGTCCAAGACCCCGGTTTTGGTGATCGCGGGCAACCGAAAACTCCCAGATATGCAGGGTGTCGCCCGTCACTTCGGCACAAAGGAAACCGACGACTTGATCGTCGCCGGCTTCAACCACCCAACTTGTTCCCATTGCGATGAATTCCAAATGGCGCTCAACCGGCAGGTCATCACCGTCAGCGACCCAAGCAAGCTCGGGAACCGTCCGGAACAAATTGCCCGCCGAACGCTCGATATCAGGTAGGTATGGCGCATCGGCGGGGCGGTATCGGCGAATTGTAAAAGTCACTGTGCCGTCGCCTTGTTAATCAGTTGATGGAGCGATCGCGCGTCGTTGCAGTCGATGTGAGACCCGGCCCAACACGGAAGACGCCAGCAACCCTCCGCGTAAGTCTCTTCACTTTCGGGTGTCTGCCGGCAGCACATCGCTACTTCGCTTGCGCTTCCGCGCGCCACCGCGAAACAAAATCGATGAGCGTATCTTGGGCGACGTCTGAGACGGCTGAATAGTGGAAGTCTTGACCGCGCCACGTCAGCACGCTGAAGCCGCTGCCTGAGCCTTGGCTCGCGATTTCGCCGTCGTCGCGAGACCCGACCGCAGGTACGGCGACCAGGCTGATCAAATGCGGCCCATGAGTGTAGACGAGTGTCGGAACGGCTTGGCCCGCGACGATGTCAACACGCCCACCGGCTAACGGAAAACCCGCTGCAGCGAGGTTGGGAACTGGCGGCGATATGGCGAGCTTGCCATCGAACCAAGGCTTCACAGTGTGACGGTCGGAGGATGCCACGTCGAATGGCGTCGCAGCGAGCAAAGCCCGCTTGTGACCAGCGACGATTGCAGCAATTTCGCTCATAGGTGCGATCTGCCGGAAACTAAGATACGTCCCGCCACTGGCCAAGCATGCGGCGATGACTGCAGCAGCCGCCATGTGGCGCCAGTCGAAGTGACGTGGGTGGATATTGGGGCTCCGTCTCTTGATTTCTGATGGAGCCAGGCCGGCGATTTTGGAACGCAGCGCGTCGGAGGCTCTATCCTTATGTACGTTTTCGGAGAGAACCTTTCGCAAGGCTGCAAGACGATCGAACTCGTCTTTCAGGGCCTGATCGTCGACTATCCGATGCTCAATTGCTAGCGCAGCCGCTGCATCGAGTTCGCCATCGAGATAGGCATTGACGAGCAACAGGTCATCGTCATGTGACGGCGGCGCTCCCGAGAATTTCATGCGGCACCTTTTTCCGCAGTGGCCGCTCGGCCGATTCCGCCGATCAGCAGATTCCGTGCCCGCGACAGCCGTGACATCACAGTTCCGACCGGTATCGACATGATTTGTGAAATCTCTTGGTAGCTCAGACCGTCGATCTCGCGCAGTACAAGGACCTCGCGATACGGGAGTGGCAGGGCGGCGATTGCACGCTGCAGCAAGTCGGCATCGGCCTTCGCGATCAAGGCCGCTTCGGGCGTTTCGATAT
>JANLYJ010000121.1:0-1566 GCA_031365555.1 Gemmatimonadaceae bacterium
TGTGATCTGCGCCGACGCTGATCCCTTGCTTGGTCTGGTCTCGCAGATTGCTTCCGTGATTGTGTCTGGAAACACTGCTATCGCGCTCGCTTCGGAGACTGAGCCGTACCCTGCAATCGTGCTCGGCGAGATGCTGGCGACTTCTGATTTGCCAGGCGGAGTTGTGAATCTGCTGACTGGCTTTCGTCGTGAATTGTTGCCGACGTTTGCCACGCATACCCATATCCGTGGGATATCAGCGGTTGTCGGGCTCGATGAGCGGAAGGAATTGGCGCTTGGTGCGGCTGATTCGGTGAAGCGAGTGAAAACCAGAAAGGCTGAGGAGAAGCTTGACTGGTATTCAGACTCGGCGCAGGGTGTCTACGACATCAAGGACTTCATCGAGTTCAAGACGACCTGGCATCCGATCGGGGTATAGAGACGTACTTTCACGGACCAGGCACAAAAAAACCGAGCATGTTCCAAAGCCGGCCCTCTTCCCGGGAGCTCCAATGCGTGGGTTAATGATGGAAACGCCGCTTCTTGTTTCATCGCTCATACGTCACGCGGCACTCAACCACGGCGACACTGAGATTGTTTCGCGTGACGCGGCAGGAGTCATCCATCGCTACACGTATGCCGATGCATACGCGCGCGCATGCCAGCTCGCGAATGCTCTCACCAGCGTTGGAATAGGCGAAACCGACACAGTCGCGACGATGGCGTGGAACGATCACCGCCACTTCGAGGCGTACTACGGAATCTCCGGAATCGGCGCGGTTTGTCACACCATCAACCCGCGCCTCTTTCACGAGCAGATCCGGTACATCATCAACCACGCTGCGGACTCGTACGTGCTATTCGATCCAGCGTTCATCAAGATGATCGAACTGCACGCTGGTGATTGCAAGTTGGTGAAAGGATGGATTGCGCTGTGCGACCGACGCGCGATGCCAGAATCGTCGCTCGAGAATCTCATCTGTTACGAAGATTTCATCGGCGGACGGCCGACAACCTACGACTGGCCCACACTGGATGAGAACTCCGCATCCGGACTTTGCTACACGTCCGGCACCACGGGCGACCCGAAGGGCGTGCTCTACAGCAACCGTTCTACCGTTCTTCATGCGATGGCATGCGCACTACCCGACGCGCTGGGGCTTTCGGAACGCGAGACGATCATGCCGGTCGCATCGATGTTTCACGTCATGGCGTGGGGCCTTCCGTACTCGGCCGCTCTCGTCGGCGCGAAGCTGGTGCTGCCCGGACCGAAGCTCGATCCTGAAAGCCTGCTGACGCTCATCGAGGAAGAAGGGGTCACGATGTCAGCGGCGGTGCCGACCATCTGGCTCGCCCTCGCTCAATATCTGAAGCAGACAGGAAGGAATCTCGGCACGCTCAAGGAAATCATAGTCGGCGGTGCGGCGTGCCCAAAATCATTGATTGCAACCTTCGAAAGAGATTTCGGAGTCAACGTCTTACACGCCTGGGGAATGACTGAAACAAGTCCCCTCGGCACGGTCGGCAGGCTCAAGGCGTCACATGACGGAGCGAGCGCCGACGGCAAGCTCGACCTCAAGTCAAAAC
>JANLYJ010000143.1:0-15095 GCA_031365555.1 Gemmatimonadaceae bacterium
ACGCGGAATCAGCGTGGATGCAGCCGCGGCACCTGCTACGGCCAAACCACCTTTCTTGATGAAATCTCGCCTAGTTTTCACAAGCCAGAGGGCTAAAGGAAATTCGAATATCGGGTCCGGACCGTTGACCCGCAATGCGGGGCCTGGCCTTATCATTAGAGATGAGCATTCAATCGCTTACTTTGACAAATAAATCGCCAAAAGAGTTGCTGGACGCCGTTGCCAGGGTCCGTGAGGAAGTGGCCAAGAGAATTGTCGGGCAGGAAGCCGTTCTCGACGAGCTTCTTATAGCGATTCTGGCCGGGGGGCATGCCCTGTTGGTTGGCGTGCCGGGCCTCGCGAAAACCCTCATGATTCGCACGGTCGGTGAGGCAATGGACCTGACCTTTCGCCGAATCCAGTTCACACCGGATCTGGTTCCAAGCGACATAACCGGAACCGAGATCATGGAAGAGGACACAGCCACCGGAACACGTTCATTCCGGTTTGTACGCGGGCCCATCTTCGCCAACATTGTTCTCGCCGATGAAATAAACCGTGCCCCGCCGCGCACACAGGCCGCCCTGCTGGAGGCAATGCAGGAACACAGTGTAACTGCAGCAGGCGATACGATGGCTTTGCCCGAACCATTCTTTGTACTCGCTACCCAGAATCCGATTGAGCAGGAAGGTACCTATCCGCTTCCCGAAGCTCAGCTCGATCGGTTTCTCTTCGACATTCGCGTGAGCTATCCGGACGAAGCGGCGGAGATCGGAATTCTTCGATCAACAACCGGGACGCAACAGACTGCATTGAATTCAGTCATTAGCGCCGCGGAAACCAACCAGCTGCAGCACCTGGTGCGAGACATCCCCGCGTCCGATCCTGCGCTCCAGTTCGCCGCGCGGATCGTCCGGGCAACCCGGCCAACAGAAGCCGACGCTTCCGAATATGTACGGAAGTACGTACGATGGGGCGCGGGGCCGCGCGCAGGACAGGCGCTCATTCTCGGCGCCAAAGCACACGCGTTGCTGAACGGCCGTCATGCAGTATCGCCGGCGGACATCATACGTGTGGCGAAACCGGTTCTTCGTCACCGCGTGCTGCCGAATTTCCCGGCTGAAGCCAAGGGAATCACCGCAGAGAACATCATCGACCAGGTTCTCGAAAACGTAAAGCCGCCCCGCAGCGAAATTCCGCTCTAGTACATGGCGCGCGTCTCGCAGCCTTCAGTGCTTGAAACCGGTCTCGCCGAACTGCTTGATGCCGTGCGCGGAATTCGCTGGCCCGCCAACACTCGCCTGCGCAGCGGGAATCCGGGCGCACACGCGTCACATTTGCGCGGTGCATCAGCCGAATTCATGGAATATCGTCCCTATCGGCAGGGTGACTACCCCGGACGAATAGACTGGAAGCTTTTTGCCCGAAGCGATCGCGCCTACATACGGCTCTCCAACGATCACGCAATTCTCCCAACCATGTTCGTTCTGGATGGGAGCGCCTCGATGGGTTTTCCCGCGAGTTCGAACGGAAAGTGGGCCTTCGCGGCCAGTGCTGCGATCGGGCTTGCTTCCGTAGCACGAAATGGCGGCGATCCCGTTGGAATGCTGCTCCCGGATTCCGGCGGTGATGTTCACCTCCGGCCGGGAACGCGCCAGAGTGTACTGCAGGAAATGATTCGTGCAGTTTCTAATAGACGTCCTTCGGGATCGGCTTCACTCGCTGGCTCTTTGTCGGGAATCGCGAGGTCTGCGGGACGCATCGTAATCATCTCGGACTTTCTTGGCGATACCAAGGAGCTGGTTGCAGCTGCTGGAAGGTGCGCGCTCGGCGGATCGGAAGTCCACGCCATTCATGTTGTTGCCGTCGAGGAGGTCCGGCCCCCGCGTTCATTCCATCTGGTTCGCGACCCTGAGGATGACACGATCCGCCGGCCCCTCACTGATAGCACTTACGATGAGTACCTCAATCGGTTTGGTGAGTGGCGAGAGAATGTTGCGCGCGATTTCGCCCACGCCGGAGTGTTTTATACCATTGCAGTTGCAGGCGATGAACCGGTAGAACATCTGGTACGGAGAGTCGCCGCCCCGCGAACTTTGGCGGGTTCGTGACTTTTCTCGCGCCAAGCTTTTTGTGGGCGGGCCTGGCGTTTTCGCTCGGCATCGTCGCACTTCATTTCATCGTGACGCGCCAGCCCAGGTCGGAGGATTTTCCGACGGCGCGATTCGTCCCACTGAGTTCCGTTGAAGCAGTATCGCGGTCCACACGGCCAACCGACCTGCTTCTCTTGCTGCTCCGCGTGCTTGCCGTACAGAGCGTTGCATCCGCTCTCGCCCGGCCCGTGCTTACCGTGAGCAGGGACAAGCATGTGCGAATCATTCTGGCTGACCTTTCTCTGTCCTCCGCAAACACTGGTGATGTGCGCGACAGTGTCTCGAGATATTTTCGCCGGAATGATGTGCTGGTTGCATTCGACTCCACTGCTCGCGTGTATTCCACTCCAGATTCTCTCCCGTCCCTCGGCGTCGCACCCGCAGGGAATCTGTCCGCGGCCCTCATTGCATCACTTAGGTCTGCAACGAAGCTTCGCGATCGTGCCGATTCTATTTCACTGATCATTGTCTCTTCACTTCCCGCGACATCCTGGGACCTGGCGACAGACACCATCCGCGCGATGTGGCCAGGTGCAATTCAAGTCGTAAGGGTGCAGGCGCATGGTGACTCGAGTGGAAATTCGGAGAGTGGAATATCCATGGAACTCGCCACAACAGACCCGCTGCGTTTTGCTTTGACATTGGCGTCAGATAATCCTCACGCCTCGCCCTTGCGCATTGTTCGCGCAGGAGCCGTGACGTCACCCGAAAATGGCGAGATGGTTTTGCACTGGCCGCTAGGTGAGCGCCCGGCTTTTGGAGTGCAAGGGTCGACTGGTACACATGCAGGCCTCGTCGCGGGGAGCACTGTAATCATTGCTCCATTTACCACCCGGTTTGATTTTCCTTCAGACTCATTGAGCGGCGCGACGGTGATCGCGAGGTGGCTCGACGGAGCGCCCGCGGCGATTCAGCGGAATGTGGTGGGTGGTTGTCTCCGTTCGGTGAATATCCCGGTTCCACAGAAGGGAGACCTCGTAATACGCTCCGAGTTCGTGGCGATTGTCAGCCGGCTGATTGCGCCCTGCGCACTCACCCTGTCTACTGCTCCGCTTCCCGATTCATTGCTTGCTCGGTTGAAAGGAGGAAATGCAGCAGCCGCGCGGTCAGCGTTCGCAGGCGACAATCACCAGAAGTCACCCTTCACGCCCTGGCTGCTTTTGGCATCGTTGATCTTGCTTGCATTGGAGCAATTTGTCCGGCGAAACAGGAAGCAGGTTGAAGTTGCGACTGCTGCCCCATTTGTTCGGAACGCCGCATGACGATCTACGCCTTCATTCGGAAAACCCAACGTCTTATTGTTCTCACCGCTGCAGTTAAGGGCGTCGCACTCGCAGCATCCCTTGCACTGCTCATATTTGCGGTCGGCGCTCTAGTCGATCTCCCTTCCGGTACTGTAGCGACGATCGTGGTCCTGAGCGCGATCTCGAGTCTTGGCGCACTGGCTTATCGCGCGAAAATGATTCGGTCGCCAGTCAGTGTTGCGCTCTGGCTCGAGGAAACGATTCCGGCGATGCACTATGAATTGGTCACGTCGGCCGAAAGTAGAATTCCGCTCCCCGATCTCGAACGCTCAGTTCACCTGGACCACATTCAGCCTTTCGTTACGCGCCGTATCGCTAAAGTCCTTACGCGGTCGGCCTCAATGCTTCTCGGCGCATCGCTTATCTACCTTTTTTCTCCCGCAACTTCATTCGGGAGAGGACGCGTTCATTCAGGCATGGCTCGCGCGTTTCCTCGCGTGTTCCCACCAATCAACAAACTCGCATCGCTTCGAATACGCATCACGCCGCCTGCGTACTCGGGGCTGCGAGCATCGGAACAGACCAATGCCGCCAGCGTGAGCGCTCTCGCGGGCAGCAGAGTAGTTATCGCCGGGCCCGGAACTCCTGAAGGAGTTAGAGCAACCGTTGATGGGGCGCCAGTGCGAATCGCAGGTGACGATGATACGTGGTCCGTAACTCTCTCCGCCGTAAAACCCGTCTCGATAGTTCGGGTTGCGCACAATGCGGAAACACGCTTGATCGTCGTCGAGACTGTACCTGACAGACCTCCGCAGGTGGTGCTCACCGCTCCGCTACGTGACACTACTCTTCGCACCCCCCGCTACAGTGTGCTTCTTCAAGCGGAGACCAGTGACGATCTCGGCCTCAGACAGGGTTACTTCGAATACCTGATCGTGTCCGGGACAGGTGAGGCCTTCAGCGGCCGTACGCTGACATCCCCTCCCGCCCATTTCGAATCGCGAACTGGGCGGCTGCAGGCTCGACTCGATCTGGCAGCGCTCAAGGTGGTGCCCGGAGACCTCGTTTCTGTACGGGCAGTTGTGCGGGACAACAATACACTCACCGGTCCATCAATCGGTACTTCCGACACACGCTCGTTCCGCATAGCGCGCGCCGATGAATACGATTCCGTTTCGATCGAGGCTGCTGCACCCCCGCCCGTAGACAGTTCCGCAATGAGCCAGCGCATGCTCATTCTCATGACTGAAGCGTTGGTCAGGAAAAAGAAGTTGCTCACAAAGCAGCAGCTGGTGAAAGAGTCGGATGACATCGGATTCATGGAAGACCGAATTCGAAAGCGAGTGTACGACATTCTCTATCAGACTGATTCGCCGGAAGGGCCAGGCGACACAGAAGAAGTCGAATCCGAAATTCAGGCAATCAACAATCCTGACCTGAAAGAAGCGTATGACGCATTGTGGGATGCCGTTCGCTCATTGCGCATAGCAGAACCTGCAGTCGCACTGCCTCCGATGCGTGTGGCGCTCAAGGCGCTCGACCGCGCACGCCTTGCCAAGCGCCTGTACCTCCGCGGTACAGCGCCGCGGGTTGTCGTTGACATATCGCGTGTGCGCCTGACCGGAAAAGAAAAGGGGATCTCGTCAATGCGCTCACCTCAAGCTGTTGCAGATTCGAGCAGACGCATGCTCCTCTCGGGGTTTGAGTCGGCCATTACACTCAGCAAATCTGACCGCAGACTCGCCATCGAGCAGTTGTCTCTGCTTCGCGTTCGCGCTCTCGCCAGTTCACCGCCCCTCGCAACCGCGCTCCGTGACATCATTGACGCAATGGAGCAGAATCGGGAGACCGCTGCCGCTTTGATTCGTGCTCGCCGCTTGCTGGCCACGCCTTCAGTCACAGGCACGCCCAATGGCGAATGGGGTGGTGGTTGAGCGACTTCACTTTTTGCACGGGACGCTACGAGTCAGGCGATTGGGACAGCGCACCAACATTGCCCGCCAATCTCATTGATTCCGTTGCACGCTACACCGATATCGCTGTCGCCCCCTCGGCGGTCATAGTTCCGCTCAGCTCTCCACGCATTCTGGGTTTCCCTCTCGTTTACATGACCGGCCACCTGCCCTTTCGGTTTTCCGAAAGTGAGCGCGCCAATGCGAGGAAGCTCGTCGACCGGGGCGGTATGATTTTCATCGATGACCACAACCACGATATCGGGGGAGTCTTTCACAAGACTGCTGTCGAGGAGATTACCCGCACCTTTGGAAAACCGGCCGAGCTGCGAAACGATCACGCAATCTACAAATCATTTTTCGCCTTTCCTGATGGTCCTCCGGCAACGAGCCATGAACTGAACGGATGGGGTGATAATCTCGTCCACAAGAATCTGCTCGCCGTTATGGACGGCCCGCGCATTTCTGTCCTGTACAGCAACAAAGACTACAGTTCGGAGTGGAACTATCATCCCGACAACAAACGCTTTAGTAGTGTGGACAACACGCGCTTCGGCGTGAACATCATTGTGTATGCGCTTACCCGCTAACCGCCGCGAGTGGCTCGAGTTATTGCTTCGCGGTACAGCGGTGGTGCTGATCGCAGTTCTCGGCTTTCGGGCACTCTTCCCCGCGCAGGCTAGAACAGGCAGCGACCTGATAGTTGCACGGGTTGCTGACCTCCCCTCACTGTCACGTCAGAGTACGCCCGCACGGATTCAGTTTGCGCTTGATGGGATTCCAACTGCCGTTCAGCGCGCCTGGCAGAATGCGCTCAAGTCCGCGGGCTCAGGTGTGAGTTGGAGCGGAACTGCCAACCCTGTCGCAATCGTTGCGCGTCCTGTCGCATCACCCCAAGGGGGATACACGCTGACTGCGTACTCTCCCGACACAACACGGCTGATTCTTCGGGACAATATCTCGACCGTGGATTCCATGTCGATGAAAGGTCAGCCAAGATCGGTCGTCGTTCCAATGGCGTCGGGAAATGTTCGCGCCGTGGTCGGCACAGACTCGGCGTTTGCTCGGCTGTCGGATTCGGTGATTATTGGAAAAATCCTGGTGATCGGAAAGGCCGGGTGGGAGAGCAAGTTTGTCATGACAGCGCTGGAGGAAGCAGGCTGGAAGATTGATGCGATTATTTCAGTTGCCCCAAACGTGGCCGTCGCCCAGGGATCTGTTACTACTATAGATACTGCTCACTACGCAGCAGTCATCGCACTCGACGAATCCGCGGCAACGCGCGCCACAGCCATCGCCTCTTTCGTAAAATCAGGCGGCGGACTTGTCCTCTCCGATCTCGCTGCCCGGTCGGGGGCATTTGCCTCGCTGCGAGTATCAGCGCCAGGCGGTGCCCCACACACATCCATTAGCTCGGACACTATCACGCATGCGGAGGCTGCATTCTCTCCCATTTTACCTTCAGGCAACTCGGTTCCACTCGAGGAACGGGGTGGAAATGTCGCAGTGGCTGCAAAACGGGTCGACTTTGGCAGAGTCGTCCAGCTCGGATTCAACGACACCTGGAAATGGCGGATGCAGGGCGGAGCCGAGTCGGTTTCGGAACACCGCACCTGGTGGTCGAACACTCTCTCGCAGGCAGTCCGCTCCCGACGCGTTACAGTTGACTATGCGCAAAGCGATCCATCACCTTATACGAACCTGATCGACATTGCCGGTCACCCTGTCGCTCCCGCTTCGCCTTCTCAACCGCTGAGTCAGCATTCGAATGAAATGCTTTGGCTTACCGTTATTGGCGTGTTGCTTTTTGGCGAGTGGGCATCGCGCAGATTGCGCGGCGCTGGATAGTCAGAAGCCGAGCGGCCAAAAGGGTTTTCGTGAGTACGGTCCGAAAACCGCGCGCAGAGTTTCCTCAGGATCCGCTTCCCTGACTACTACATTGATTCGCTCGCTCACTTTGATTGGCACTGAGTAGTTGAGGTACTCGCCATAGGTGTGACAAAAACAAAGTGGACCGCTGCGTGTCAGGTCACCCAACAGGATGTCCGGTAACCCGACCAGTGTGGCCCCGTAAAAAAATTTCAGGGAGTGTGACGGCGGGAGGTCGTTGAGGTTCATGCCCCGGGGCATCGAGCCATGCTTTCCCCACTGCACATTTATCGCGACCTGCTTTCTGGTCCATGCGGTGTGGAGGAAGAACCCGTGCCAGTATGTCCACACATCCGTCGGCAGAAAATTCCTGTCATACCCCACCCACACGACCTCCTGATCAGTCGCAACGGTCCGCGGGATCCACGACCCGTGAACGTCGTCCCGCCACAGAAGATTGTAGGCGACAATCCTTTGGGAGGGGTGAAGAACCGCCACCACACGGTCGAGCGGGAACTTTTCGTCCGGGGTTACGTACAAAATTGGAGCTAAGCGTCGTGCGAGCACCGCTCCACTATCCAGAGGAGTGAGCGCTCGCTCTACGCTGACAGAGTTTGGAGGAATGTGTGCATGCGGTCCGCACGCGGTGCCCGAGACTAGAAGAAGGATTGACAGTTCTCGGCCAATCGCTCTTAAACCGTTACGCAGCATTGCTTTAAAGTCTACAAAAGGATCGACGATCCGCAGGATAGGCGGATCGCCGACGAATTCCGGAGGGTCGATGCGAAAGCCTCGTCCGAACACGTACAACCCGGCACAGGTTCTTTTCTTGGTTTCCAATGACAGAACCGGAACTCCTTTGAGTTGTCCATCGTGCGCCGGTCCAATTGAACGCGACCCGGGGGACTTTCCCCCGCACCCTTCCTCGCACGTGACCTTGCGTTGCCAGAGCTGCGGACGAACTGCCCGATATGTAGCTGGGGCCGCCTGAGTTTGTCTGTTGCACAAAACTTGCCCCCATTGACTCTATCGAAGTCTTACAGTCAGCCCGCGCAGGGGAAGGGGATAGTTTCATGGCACGCATTACAGGAACCGTTAAATGGTTCAACGACGCAAAAGGATTCGGCTTTATCTCCCGTGAGGGAGGTCCAGACGTCTTTGTTCACTTTAGCGCAATCGGTGGAAGCGGATTCAAGTCACTTGCTGAAGGTGACCAGGTCGAGTTCGAGGTTGTACAGGGACAAAAGGGACCGCAAGCCGCAGACGTAACGAAAGCCAGCTGAGCTACTGGTAGAAAAGCCCAGACGGCTGCACATAGCCGCAAACGAAAAACAGCTTAGCGTTAGAGCTTGGCTACTAAACGTTCAAAGGCGACCAGGAGTGTCCGTGGGGAATCTTCCTCGCGGACCGGCTCGGCAGTTACAGATCTCGCCGAGTACCGGAAGAAGCGTGACTTCACACTCACGCGCGAACCCGCCGGGGGCTCAGCTCCGAAAGCAAAGGGAAAACTCCGCTTTGTAATTCAGAAACATGCAGCGAGTCACCTTCATTTCGACCTGCGCCTCGAAATGGACGGAGTCATGAAAAGCTGGGCTGTTCCTAAAGGTCCCAGCCTCGATCCCTCTGTGAAACGTCTCGCGATGCAGGTCGAAGATCATCCGATCGAGTACAACATCTTCGAAGGAACCATTCCAGCCGGTCAGTACGGCGGCGGAACTGTGATGCTATGGGACCAGGGGACATATACCTCGGGTGCAGAAGGCAACGGCACGGATGAAGAAAAAATCAGAGATGGCTACAAGCGCGGGGATCTGAAGATTTATTTTCATGGCGAACGCATGCACGGTTCGTACGTGCTAGTTCGCATGAAGTTTGGCCGCAACGGTTCCACGCCTGAGAAACCTCAGTGGCTCTTTATCAAGCATCGAGATGAATTCGCGACGGCGGACACCGACATTGTCGCCGAGACGACGACATCGGTAACAACCGGCCGCACGATGGAAGAAATCACGAGTGGAAAAAGCAAAGTGTGGCAGAGCAATCGAACGCCGAAAGCTGCGCCATCCGCAAAGAGTCCCACTCGTACCGCCGCACCCCGCTCCACTGCCAAGACTACTTCTTCAGCAGCGCTCGAGCCTATGCTCTGTTCCGTGGGAACCGAAGTCCCCGGTAAAGGCTGGGCCTACGAGCCGAAGTACGACGGCATCCGCGTTCTTGCCTTTGCCACTTCCGAGTCCGTTACCCTGATTACGCGGAACGGCAATGACAAGTCAATGCAGTTTCCCGAAGTGGCCGACGCGCTCAAGAAACTTGTGACCAAGGCGAAGCGGCCCCTGGTACTCGACGGCGAGATCGTCGCGGTAAATGACGGCAAGCCGGCCCGCTTTCAGGAACTGCAGAATCGAATGCATGTGAAGGAGGTCGCGGCGATAGACAGATTCAAAACTTCGTCCCCAACAGCCTTCATTCTTTTCGATATGCTGATGGATGGAACGGATGTCATCGTCGGGGAGCCCTGGTCGGAGCGGCGCGCACTTCTCGAGAAGCGAATTGGCCGGCACGTGTCTGATCGAATCCAGATTACACCGTCCACTCTGGACAAGGGAGATGCTGTTCTCGCCGAGGCTCGTGAGAATGGGTGGGAAGGAATAATTGCGAAGAAGATTGGATCTACATATCAGCCAGGCGTCCGCTCGCGCGACTGGCTGAAGCTCAAGATTGAGTTTCGACAGGAATTCGTTGTCGGCGGATACACCGAGCCCCGCAACAGTCGGCAGCATCTCGGTGCGCTCCTGCTCGGCTATTACGACGGCAGCCGATTTATTTATGTCGGGCACACCGGAGGCGGTTTCACCGCCAAAGGACTTGGCGAGATGTTCAAGAAGCTCAAGCCTCTCGAGCAGAAGAAATCGCCCTTTGAAGAAATTCCAAAAACAAACGAGAAGCCACACTGGGTCAAACCCGAGATCGTCGTTGAAGTGAAATTCAATGAGTTCACGGCAGACGGCATGCTCCGTCAGCCCATCTATCTCGGCACCCGGGACGACAAGGACGCGAGGGAAGTTGGAATGGAGAAAAAGAGCGTGCAGCGGAAGAAGGCGACCCCAAAGCTTCCGGTAAGGAAAACTTCGGCGCGGGCGCGACGGGCGGTTGCACCCGTGACAGCAGGCTCGACCAAAGTGCCGAAATCCCGCGAGACTACGGCACTTCTCGACCAGCTTACGGCAATCGAGAAAAAGGGCGGCGAAGCGACGCTCGACCTTCCCGGCGGGGACCAGATCCAGGTTACGAATCTCGGTAAAGTCTTTTTCCCCGATACGGGCCACACCAAAGGCGACCTGATGCGATACTACGTGCGCGTCGCGCCGTACATCCTTCCGGTAATGGCCGATCGCCCGCTCGTCCTGAAGCGCTTTCCCAATGGGGTAAACGGCCAGGCGTTTTTTCAGCAGAAGGCTGCGGAAGAAACCCCGGATGCAATCCGTGTCGAGCTGATCCACACTGATGGGAGCTCGACAAGCCGCCGCTTCATAGGCGGGAGCCTGGCTTCTCTTCTTTATCTGGTGCAGCTCGGAAGCATTTCAGTAGATCCCTGGCACTCGCGCATTCAATCTCTCGAGTTCGCAGACTACACCATCATCGATCTCGATCCCGGCCCGCGTGCACCGTTCAGCAGCGTAGTGCAGGTCGGTCAATGGGTGAAGGAAGTGATGGACGATCTGGGACTGCACGGCTCGCTTAAAACATCAGGCTCGACGGGACTTCACGTCTACATCCCACTTCCACCCAAGACGCCAAACGACGCGGCGACCCTCGTTGCGCAAATGATCGCTACAGAGGTTGCACACTCACATCCCAAAGTCGCAACGATCGAACGCGCGGTGAAAGCACGCGGCGCGACAACGGTGTATGTGGACTTTCTTCAGAACATTATCGGAAAGACAGTCGCGGGTGCCTATTCAGTTCGCGCCCGTCCCGAGCCCACAGTCTCGACTCCGCTCTCCTGGGACGAGCTCGACGAAAATCTGGATCCGCGAAACTTTACGATCGATACGGCACCAGAGAGGTTCGAGAAACTTGGCGACCTCTGGAGTCCAGCGCTCAAAAAGAAAAACTCGCTCCGGGCGCTATTGAAGCGCTGAAGCGAGTCAGGTGTTTGAGAAAGACTCGATGCTGTCGCTATCTGGTTCCCAGTTTCCTGAGAGGAAGTTCGATCTGACTCTCAGGAGTTGCACCGACGTTGTGCGACTCGTTGTACATGGAGTCACTCGACTCATCCACCACGTGGGATAGCTTGTAATAGAAGTGCAGCGCGTTGACTGGCGCCATGAAGCTTCTGTTTCCCGCCCGTGAAATCGCTACTGCTTCCTCTCTTACCCGTCTCGGTAAATCGCGAGCAGACGGATGCGCCAACAAGCGTTGTATCTCCGCGGTATTTCTCGCGAGCAACGCTGCGCAAAGACTGTCGAGGTAAGCAAGCATCCGGTTCACTCCGAAATGGAGAGGAACAACCTTAGGTACACATTGCAACTAATACCCCCAGATTGCAAGATGTTTCCGCAGTTAACCCTCTCTACATGCTAACAGTGTGCCTGCGGCACATCCGTACTATAGGTTACGCAATAAGGGCGTCGAACCGAATCCCTCGACCCACCCGCTTCTTCTTGGGTGGAGCATACCGAAATAGCTGGGCCGGACGCCCCCTCCCCTCGCCGCGCCACTCATCGGTGGCCTCGACGATTTCGGCGGCGTGCAATGACCGCCGGAAGCTGGCCTTATGTAGCCGTTTGCCTAAAAGCACCTCGTAAACCTTCTGGAGCTCACTCAAGGTAAAAAGAGCCGGCAAAAGCCGGAAAGCGATTGGCGAGTCCTCCAATCGAAATCGCACAGCCGAAAGTGCCGCGTCCAGGACCGTTTTCCGCTTTTGGGTCATTGAAGGCAGGTCGGCAACGCGGTGCCAAACCAGCTGAGGATCTTTCGCCTCGGCGGAGGTGCCCGGCAGAACTGCTGAAAAAGCCACCGAGATTTCTGCGTCAGCCGGATGACGGTTCCCTTCTCCGAATGCGCCGGCAAGCTCGATCCACGCAGCCGCACTTCCGATCACCTCTCGGACAATTCGCTGCGCGGCAGCTTCGAGTTGCTCCTGAGGTTTGGGTTGATCCCAGGGAAGAATCCACTTCTCGCGGGCGTCAGCAGTTTTCCAAAGCAGTACTTCGAGTTGCCCATTTCGAACCGTGAAAATCCCTACATCGATTGCAAAGGGAGAACGGCGGAATGGGCGGTCGCGCATACAGTGAATTAGTCACAAAATGTGACTAATGTCAAGCAACGGTTCTTTGATTTAGTGGCAGCTGGCTACTATTGCGCTGCAACAGGCGGGAAGGAGAGAATACGTCGAACTGGTAGAACCGTCAACACACCTTCCGCGCGCTACCGAGTTAGACCCGCTCCGAAAGCAGCAGTCCTGTTTCCTGCACCCAATGGAATCGTAATTGGGAGTTTTCCAGTGATCGGTGCGTCGCCTAACAGAGCCCGAGCGGCCGCACCCTGCGACGGAGCGAATCCACCCCACGCAACAACGTACGCAGGAACTCCCGGAATTTGCTGCATGAAATACGGGTTCCCAAACGCTACCACGACCGGCTTGCGACCCTTGGCGATCAGTCGATTTATGAACCCGGCAAATGACGCTGGCGCACTAACGCTCATTGCCTGGTCGATCGACTGGGTGCTGTAGGAGCTGACGACAATTACGTCTGCGCTGTCCGCTGCTGCTTCAATGCGTGCGTAGTTGGGCGTGGCGTCACCTGCATTCACCAGTTCCGTCCGAACTGATGTAAACCGGCTGGCGATCACCGAGTTGAAAGTCACGGTGGCACCCAGATCCGTTCGGCCTGCATAACCGACCAGCAGAATTTTCTTTGTCTTGTCGGTGCTGAGTGGAAGTTGCGACAGGGAATCCTTAACCAGCGTGATGGAGCGTTCCGCGATGCGCTGCGCCAGTGCGTAGTGCGCGCTGTCCCCCACTTTCCGGCGAATGTCTTCAATACTTACAAATTTCGAGCGCGCCAAACCCATCTTTTCTTTCATGACCAGGATTCGGCGAACCGAGCTATCCAACCGTGCCTCGGTGTAACGGCCCTCAGCTACGCCAGTCACTACAGCCTCGATCGTCTCCCGCACATTCACGGGTTGAATTAGTACGTCGATTCCCGCTGCAACAGCGCGTTTTGCCGCTTCGACTCCGCCGAACTGGTCCAGCACTCCACGCATGTCCATTGCGTCGGAAATCAGCATTCCCCGAAAGCCGAGATCACCCCGCAGCACGTTTTGCATCACAACCGACGAAAGTGTCCCTGGAACTCCGGCCGGATCGAGTGCCGGCATCAGTCCATGGAAGGACATCATTGCTCCTACATCCGCCGAAACCGCTCCTTTAAACGGCACAAACTCGACAGTATCAAGCCGACTTCGGCTCACCGATACCACCGGAAGCCCAATGTGCGAGTTGATTTCAGTGTCGCCGTGACCCGGGAAATGTTTGCCCGTCGCAATCATTCCGTTTTCCTGCACGCCCCGGATAAACGAGGCCCCCATGCGTGCCACCAACGCCGGATCTTCGCCATACGACCTGACGTTAATCACTGGGTTCGCGGCGTTGTTGTTCACATCCAGAACCGGCGCATAAGCGATCTGCACGCCGAGCGCGCGTCCCTCGATTGCCGTTACACGCCCCGCTTCATATGCCAGCGCGGTATCACGAGTTGCGCCGAGCGCCATCTGCGGCGGGAGCATCACTGCGCCGCCGAGATCGATTGCGTTTGGCAGGAAGTACGGTCCGCGCGCACGGTATCCCGCGCCTGTCTCGAAGTCGGCTCCGAAGATGAGAGGAATGCCGCTCATCTCCTGCATCGCGTTGATTTTTGTGGCTATCTCCGTTGGCGATCCCACGGACATCGTGAAGCCGCCAACCTTCTCTTCGCGAATCAGCTTGGAGAGATTCTTCCACTGAGTGGAGTTGGTCGCCGCATAGTCGCCCCACGTGCTCGGCCAGACCATCTGCGCAGCCTTGTCGCGGAGAGTTAGAGTGCGCATCACGGAATCCACCCACATGGATCCCGTGAACGACACACTGCCTGAAGAAGATTTTACGGGGACGATTCCGCCCTGCGGGGAAGCACATGAAGCGAGTGCTGCTGCACCAATCAATACGCTGACCCGAAATCGCTTCACGCAAAAACTCCTAGTGGGAAATGGTGCCCTGCTTCGAGGTGTCGATATTCGCGTTCTCACCGCTCTTGAACAGAAAGGCGGACATGTTCCGGGTGAGAAAGCTGCGAGCCTGCGCATCCATGACATCGAGTCCGTAGTGATTGATCAACATCGTCTGCTGCTTGGTCCAGTCTGCCCAGCACTGCTGGCAGGTTTCCTGAACCACGCGCGCGCCGATTGGTCCCGGAAACGGGGCTCTCTCAAATCCGGCGCGGGTCTCGCCGCACCGGCTGCACGTCACGTCAGCCAATGTCAGCTGCGCGCGTATTCGATCTCGGCGAGACCGAAGATCGAAAGAATCCGCAGGTACATCCAGCCGATATCGAACTCATACCACTTAGCCTTGAACTTCGCGGAGTGCGGATCTGCATGGTGGTTGTTGTGCAGCTCCTCCCCGCCAAGCCAGATCGCAATCGGTGTAATGTTGCGGCTTTCATCCTTCACGTTGAAGTTTCTATATCCAACAGCGTGACCTACACCGTTCACAATTCCCGCAGCCCAGAATGGGATCCAGATCATCTGAATTCCCCACACGAGCGGGCCCACAAAAAATCCAAACAGGTAGATATCCACAACCAGCATCACGAGGATGCCCACCCAGTTGAGCGGCGAAAGAAGATGGCGCT
>JANLYJ010000148.1:0-2805 GCA_031365555.1 Gemmatimonadaceae bacterium
ACGCGGAAGTGCCTCGCGCCTCTGAACCTGGCGAACGCTTCGTTCCAGACGGCAAGCTCACGTTCAGCAAGCTCGACGCGAATTTCAAATCCGGAAACGCAACCCGCGACGACGCCCCATCGCATCTAATAGTTGGCAAAGACGTCGATGGCGAGGTGGCAGATCTCTACACCCACATGTGTCCCGCCGGCGTCTACGAACGCGACGGCGATCGACTCATCGTGAACGCGGCCAATTGCATCGACTGCAAAGCCACCGATGTCATAGGTCCGCGCTGGACGCCGCGCGAAGGTGGGGCAGGGCCGCGTTATCGGCAGATGTAAAGCTCCGACTGCAACTGCGACAGGGAGCGACGGAGCGAGGGAGAGAGGCGGAGAATAAAATGGGGAACTGCACTCGACGATCGAGAGTAGTTCCCCAAAAAATTGGCTCCGCAGTTATCCCTCGCTCACTCGCTCCCTGTCGCAGTTAAAGCTAAGAGCCCGGTTTCCCGTTTCCCGGAACCTTCCCGTCAGGGGTAAAAACTTCCACCGACAACGTAAACGTGCGCCGCTCCTTCGCGCTCAATGCTCCGACGCCGACGAGCTGGCGCGCTACTTCTTCACCTTTCTCGTTGCGAATGGAAAGGATCATCGAATACTCCCACGGATCACCGCCTTCCGTGTGATGAATCGTTCCCTCTACTTTAAGCGCTGAAAAACTCGGCAACACGCTGCCCTGCCTTTTGGGATCGAACCGCAGATGATGCTTGCAGATCGGGCAGACGTTCGCGCTCTCGAGTATTACAGCCCTGCAGTGGGGACACGCGCGGGTCTTGCCCGCGGTGACCGAACGATCGGTACTCACGTATCCAGGCCGCTTTCCACTTTGAGTTGCGGCGTCGGAGCGCCTCCGGCCTGCTTCTCCCAGCCGAAGTCCATCTGGCCGCGCATCCTGGAGCCGGCCGACACTGTGATGGAGTCCGCTTTCAGGTTGCCATCGAGCACGCCAGTCTCGAGAAGCTCTACCCGCTTGGCTTCATCCACATTGCCCTGCAGCTCGCCTGCAATGACAACTGCATTTGCGCGAACGGCGCCAGTCAGCTTTGCACCAGCTTCGATTGTCAGGTTGCCGCGAACGTTCACGTCTCCCTGAAAATTTCCAGCGATCCTTAGATCACCGGTTCCTTCGATGCGGCCTTCGATCGTCAATCCATTCGCAATCACCGACTGATTCATATCCTGGTCCATGTTCCTGCGCGGAAGGTCGAAACGCTGCGATGGCTCGGGACGACTTTCAGTGTCGCGGTCAACACCCGAATCCGTTGTCGAAGGATCTCTCCTTAGTGAATTTTGGTCCTTCCAGATAGCCATCGCCCGTTCCTCTAATTTGTGACGCAAAGCCGCGTCGGTTGACTGTCCGTAATAGACTCTGGAGCGCGCCCGAAGTCACCCCCCTCACTGTAAAAAAAACCGGCCGGCGACTCTCTCGAATCACCGGCCGGTCCCAACCCCATCGGGGCTATTTCAAGCTCAGCCGCCCGAAGGGAAACCCGAGCTCGGTGGTGGCTGATCCTGCGGCTGCGGCTGACGGATCCTGGGCGTCTGTCCAAAGTTGTACTGGAAGGCCAGGAAAGTTCCGCGAACACCGAAGGTACGCTTGGTGGTCTGCATGAGCGTCTCGTTTCCGGTCTTGATACGGAATCCGATCTTGTTGAATGGATCGATAACCCGCAGCGTGACAGATCCCTTGTCGCCGTAGACTTTCTGGCGAAGGGAAAGGAACATCTGCTGATTGGCTGCAAAGGTGCCCTTCTCGATCTTCTGCGGAGCCTGATATCTGTAGTTCCCGGAGAACGAGAGCGTTTCGGTCAGGTTGACGTTTGCGTTTACTCTTCCGGAGAATCCGATCGCGTTCGACGACAGAGCGCTCTGCGATCCGCCATCAGTCACGGTCTTGAAGAGGTTAAGGCCGACGAGGCCGTTCGCCTTCTTGCCGAAACGAAGCTGCGTAGTGGCATCGGTACCCCATGAATCGTTTACAGCAAGATTCTTGAAAGAAACCGTCGTAACATCGCGACCATCGATCTTGCCTTCAGTATTGATGTCAACGCGGATGACGTCGGTGGTGCGGCGATAGAACGGCTGGAACTGGAAGGTGTAGATCTCCCCGCTCTTGGTCAGCCCAAGCTCGAATGCATCTGTGTATTCCGGGTTCAGCTGCGGATTACCGATCAATGCGTTCTGTGGATCGAGGAACTGAGGGAATGGGTTGAGCTCCTGTGTTCCCGGACGCCTAATTCTGCGCGAGTAGCTCGCCTTGTAATTCAGGACGTCGCTCTTCTTGTAGCTGACGTTCGCACTCGGAAAGAGGCTCGTGTAGCTGTACGGAAAACCTTCGTTCGTTTTCTTAAGATTGAAATCACGCGACGCGTACTCTGCGCGCAGTCCACCCTGCATGTCGAACTTTCCTCGGGCCTGGCTCAGGACAGCGTACGCAGCGTCAACATTCTCACTGAAGCTGAAGTCGTTGCTGAGATTGCTGACCGCCCACTGATTGTTTCCAAGAAGATCCTTGGTTACCAGGTAGTCGCGATCCAGCCAGCGCCCGGTTCCCTTGAAACCGGTTTCCAGTTTTCTGCCGGGCTTGAGCACCTTCAGGTAATCGAGCTGCGCATTCAATGTCCTTGTGAGTGCGTCAGTGTTGTCGATTTCGCGTTCCGTCAGGGTGTTCCCGCTCGTTGGCGTCCGGAACTGCGACACATCCTCGAGGTCCTTGGCTCGGTTGAAGCGCAGTTCGGTCGATACCTCGTGCTTCCGCGCTTCA
>JANLYJ010000154.1:0-2417 GCA_031365555.1 Gemmatimonadaceae bacterium
AGGCAGCTCCCGCGGGGAGTGACTTGAGGTTGATCAGGACGTTGTAAGCCGCGCCTTTCGCTCCGGCCGCTGCGAGCAGGGAAGCAACGCCTGCGTCAGTGATTGCGTTCTGATTTCCTTTTTCTGCGCAGACAGCCGCCAGGTGCGCCACTTCAAGACACGCGCGAGCAGTCTCCAGTGGAATTTCAGCGGCGCCAAGCATCGCGCTGTCAATTGTCCTCTGCCTCTCGGCCTGCTGCTCCGCACTTTCCTTAGGGAGTTTGTAGGCGTCCGTCACCGACGCATACGCATCGGCGTCTTTCTGCACCAGGGATGTCAGCTTATTGGCCAGCGCGGCAGCCTTGAGCGCGATTTCCTTCATCTCTGCTTCAACAGGCGCATACTTCTTCTTGCCGATCGTGAGCCCTGCGACCATCTGGGTCAGCGAGGCCGCGAGTGCTCCACTGTGCGCCGCGACACTTCCACCTCCCGGCACGGGATCAGAAGACGCGATCGACGACATGAACTGGTCGAGCGAAGCGCCGCCGCTGGCAGCTTCGCGCACTTTGCGTTCAAGCACCTGAGCGGGTGTGAACTGCGTCAGCTGCATATGACTCGCTGCCGCATCAAAGAGCACTTTTTCTGGTACGAGCCCGACAATTTCACTCCATGTAACATCTATGCCCTGGGACTTCGCTTCCATTTTCACGAAATCGAAGACTCGGTGCATTGGCGTTTGCGTGGTGTCCACGAGATTCATCGAAACCTGCGCCTGACCGTCCACTTCGAGTCCAAGTCCCTTCACGTACTTGAAACCGCCCGATGAACCGCGAACTGCCTTGGCAATTTTCTTTGCGGCGGGAAGATTTTCCGAGCCGCCGAGATAGATGTTGTAGGCCACGAGAAAAGGACGCGCGCCGATTGCAACAGCTCCGCACTTCGGGTGACAGGCGCGCGGCCCGAAATCCGGGTCCCGGTCCGGGTTGGTTCCAATTTCAGTGAGGAGCGCCTCGAACTGGCCCCGCCTTACGTCAGCGAGATTTTCGCGAGTTGGGCGCGTTGCGGCTCGTTCGTACAGGTAGACAGGAATCTGCAGCTCCGATCCAACCCGCGCGCCAAGGTCGCGGGCAAGCGCGATGCAATCTTCCATTGTCGTGCCTTCGAGCGGAATGAAGGGAACGACATCTGTTGCACCGATCCGGGGGTGCTCCCCTGTGTGCGTGCTGAGATCGATATGCTCGGCTGCGGTGCGTATTCCCGCAAATGCAGCAGCGACTGCATTTCCGAGCGGCGCCACGAAGGTGATTACTGAACGGTTGTGCGACGCATCAGAGGAAACGTCGAGGACCGTTACGCCTTCGACTGAGGCGATTGCGTCGCGGATGAACTGGACTACTTCCGGGCGACGTCCTTCGGAAAAATTAGGAACGCATTCAACGAGTTTCATCTTGGATTTGTTCGCGGCTCGACGTTGGTTCGTTTCGGGGCTCGACTGCGGTCGCCGTCTGGCCGCGCGAGGTCAACACGTTTATCGGATTTGTGAATTGCGTTCAAGAGCCAGTCGTGAATGACCGGATTGCCTGCGACTAAAGGGCCGTGGGTTGGTTTCGAAGGATTTCCTTCCAGGTCCGTGACGACACCGCCGGCTTCCCGTATGATGAGAATGCCTGCGGCTACATCCCAGGGGGACAGTCCAAGTTCCCAGAACGCATCGAACTGGCCGGCGGCTACCGTTGCCAGGTCGAGCGCTGCGGATCCTGCCCGCCGAACCCCCGCCGTTCCGCGCATCACTGCTTCGAACTGTCCCATGTATCTGTCGATGTACTCGAGGTGCTTGAACGGAAATCCGGTCCCGATGAGCGACCGTGTGGGATCGGCGATTGAAGAAATACGAATGGGCTCGCCATTCCGAAACGCACCGCCTTTGTTTGTTGCCGTGTAAAGATCTTTGGAGGCTACATTCAGGATCAGCCCTGCCAGCGGCTCGCCATTGTCGTAGGCGCCGATGGAGACAGCGTATTCCGGATATCCGTGCAGGTAGTTCGTAGTACCGTCGATGGGGTCCACTATGAACGTGAGTCCGTCGAGTGTCACGTCGTCGGGCGAAAGCTCTTCTCCGATAATCGATGCTTCCGGGTATAGTGAAAGGAGCCAGTCTGCGATGGCATGCTCGGCGTTGCGATCGACCTCGCTAACGAAGTCCGCCGTCCCTTTGGACTCCCAGGTGAGTGCTCCGCGATCTTCTGCGCCAGCCTGAATTACGCGCGCCGCCTGCCAGGCGGCGTTCGTGATTTCTTCCATTAAAGCCATAAGAGGCACTCGTTTTCCTTGCACCGACAATTCCTCACTCGTAACTTCGCTTGAATGTCACGGATTTTCAGCGGGATACAGCCTTCGGGCGAGCTGCACATAGGCAACTACCTGGGGGCTGTCAAAAA
>JANLYJ010000155.1:0-2001 GCA_031365555.1 Gemmatimonadaceae bacterium
GCGCCGCAGCACGTACAGCGATACGATAGTGCAAACGGTGCGTGATGGCATACCCTTCGGCGACCTGGTCTCAGCCCACTTTCGACTTGTTACCAAGCTCAAGGTCGGCGAGAGAACCTTCGAACTTTACCAAAGGCGCGATTGAATCGACGCGGAAGCACCAGCCTGTCTCCACTATCCACGCGAACCCGATCTCACTCGCGGAAACGCCGTCGGAAACGCCGTCGGTTGTGCATTTTCGGGCTGTGTGGCAAGCTGAAACAAAGTTCCAGGATCAGGCCTGTCCTAAGAGGGGCGCTAGACGATGTCCGCACGGCAAGACAATCTTCGACATTACGAAACCATCGCCGATCATTTCGACGAAACCTACAATCGCGAGAACTCGAACCATCTCTACAAGATCGACCAGATCTCGAAAGTGATGTTCGACAGCCTGCCCCCGCTCGAACGTTACGACATCATGGAACTCGGCGGCGGCACCGGGATTCATGCCTTCCACTTCCTCGAAGCCAACACGCATCGCAATATCCGCTACACGTTGTCGGACATTTCGCCCAAGATGCTCGAGAAGGCAAAAATCCGGCTCGCCAAATTCAACGTGGACTATCTGGTTTCGGCGGGCGAAAACATCGCCACCAACGAGACTTTTGACGCGATCTTTTGCAGCGGGGCGATGCATCATTTCGAAGATGCGCGCGCTTCGATCGAATCCATGCGCGACCATCTGAAACCCGGCGGCGCGATCGTCGTGTGCGAACCGATCGTCTGGAATCCTGTCAACTTCGTCCTGGCGGCAAAAGATCGCCTCGAATGGAGCCAATTCACCGCCACGCGATCGAATGTCGCGCGCATGCTGCGCGAGAGCGGAATGAACCTGAAGGTGAACCGGGTACTGCACTGGCGTGCGGGTCCCGAGTTCGTCAGGAACCTGTGGCCCTACCAGAAGCTCGAGGCCTATCCCTTCCTGGATACGGCAGCGGTCATGTACTTGCTCGCGGCGACAAAATAGTACGGACGGCCGGGAAAGGCTCGGTCCTGGTCACTCACGCACCGCAGGTTGCGCCTACTTGACCGCAACCAGATCGAAGTGAAACCACGGATCGCTGCTGCGGCTCATCAAGGGCACGATAAAGTCTTCCGCCGAACGCGCAGGCATTTCCGGCGGACCGAAATCGGGCGGAATTTCGAACGTCGAAAAATTGTCCTTGATCAGCTTTGCGACGCGCGTGATGTCGCCACCCATCCGGGCGATGCCGTAAGGCCAGACTTCGGTGAAGAACAGCTGCGCCTGCGAAAGCAATTGGGGTCCGCCTTCGATGACGAACGATTCCGCGCCTTCGGTGTCGATCTTCACCGCGAGCGGCTTTCGCTTTACCTGCACGACGTCATCGAGACGCACGGCTTCGACCGTGATGGTCTTTCGAAGCTGCTCGCTCAGTGCGCCCTCCTGCTCCTTCAGACGAATCCGGTGATTGCCAAGGTTGTCCGGCGAAAGCTCGAACTTGAGCTGGGTCTTTTCCCTGAACGCCGCCAGCTGATGCAGGGTTATGTTTGCATGCTTGCAGTTGTCGGCGACGTTGCGGCTGAGATAATGGAAGTTGGATGGGTCGGGTTCGAAGGCAATGATGTCGACGTTGGGATTTTGCGCGAGCGGGACCAGTGTCAGCCCGATATTGGCACCCACATCCACATAGGTACCGCCATCCTTCGAGAAGAATGCGGTGAGCCGCTCGTTCATCTCGTGGTTCCATTTCCCGGTCGTTGCGTAGGTCGGGAGCATGGTCCTGTCGGCCACCGATTGCGTGAAAACGCCGTACTCGCCGCGCACCGAGAGCTCCACGACATTCATGGCCGCAGCGCGCGAGTAGAACTTTCCGACAGCTGTCTGCTTCTGCACAAGCTTCATGACGCTGACGGCGGGAGACTTCACTGCCATCGGCAGCCGTCGAAAAACACGCTTTGCAAAACCCATCTTAATCGTCCCCAAGTATCAAGAATTGC
>JANLYJ010000166.1:0-3027 GCA_031365555.1 Gemmatimonadaceae bacterium
CGCGCTTTGGCTGGAAGCGGATCGCATGGGCACACTCATCGAAACGCTCAATAAGGACAAGCTCGACAATCAGCGCGAAGTCGTGAAAAACGAACGCCGCCAGAGCGTCGACAACCAGCCATACGGAACGTGGCTCGAAAAGACCGGCATGTACGTTTTTCCGGAAAGCCACCCGTACAACCACTCGATCATCGGATCGATGGAAGATCTTTCCGCCGCTTCCGTCGATGATGTTAAGAAGTTCTTCAAGACCTACTACGCGCCGAACAACGCAGTGCTGGTAGTTGCTGGAGACTTCGACGTCGCTCAGGCGAAATCGCTCGTTCGCAAGCATTTCGGCTGGATTCCGCGCGGTCTTCCAAAGCCTGCGTTGAGGAACACCACTCTGCCCAAGCTCATTGGTTCAGAAAAGCGTGAAGTCGTTCAGGACGTGAACGCACCGGCCCCGCAGGTCTACGTTTCGTTCCGTGTACCAAGCGCACGCAGCAACCAGGCGGCGGCAGTAAGCCTCCTGAGCGCAGTGCTCGCAGGCGGACGCTCGAGCCCGTTCTACAACTCGCTCGTTCGTACGAAGCAGATCGCAGTGGGCGTTTCAGCGTTCAATCTTGATCTGCTCGATGGCGCTGACGCACTCGTCTTCACCGCGACCGGCAAGGCCAGCACCAACCCTGATTCGCTCGAGAAAGCGCTGCTCTGGGAGATCGACAATGCTGTTTCCAAGATCGACCAGCCTACGCTGGATCGCGTGCGCGCTCTCGCCCGTTTCAGTTTCGTGAATGGACTGCAGACCACCGGCGGTTTCGGTGGACGCGCAGATGCACTCGCGGAGGCCTACACCTTCTTCAAGAATCCAAATCGCGTCAACACAGCGCTGTCTGAGCTGGATGCAGTCACAGTTGCGCAGCTCAAGGCGGTTGCAAAGGAGCGTCTCGTTTCCAACAATCGCGTCACCCTCGTTTACGTTCCCGCGAAAAAATCAGCAACAGGTACCAACTAATGCGCAGACTACTTTCTTTTTCGGCTGCCGCCGTCGTAGCGTTTAGCACGACCGCAGGCGCACAGGGCACACTCGTTAAACCGCCGGCACCTGGGCCGCTTCGTCCATTTGTCGTTCCGCCAGTGAACATCCAGACGCTTTCCAATGGAATGCGTATCGCAGTAATCGAAAAGCATTCGCTGCCGGTTGTCACGGCACGAATTCAGGTCGATGCGGGCGGAGTAAGGGAGCCGGCTGCGAAGTCGGGTCTCGCAATTCTTACAGCGTCGCTTCTTTCAGAAGGCACAACCGACATGACGGGCGCGCAGATCGCCGAAAAAATGGCTGATCTTGGCGCTAGTTATGGAACGGGCGGAACCTTTGGGTCTGCTGCAGCATCGGTTACCTCCTTGACGAATGTTTTTCCGAAGGCGCTCGCGCTGGCGGCTTCCACCGTGACCAGGCCGGCGTTCACCGAGGGAGACTTCGCACGCATCCGTGCATCGTCGATTGCCCAGTACGAGCGCAACATGTCGCAGGGTGCGGCCGTTGCCAGCAAGATCTTTGTTCAGTCGGTTTACGACGCCAACACGCCGTATTCCCGCATGAACAGCGGTACCAAGGCATCACTTTCCGGCATCACCCACGCGGATGTGACCAACTGGCATCGCACGATGTACGCGCCAGCTACGACGACCGTACTGCTCGTCGGCGACATTACGCCTGCTCAGGCACGTGCAGCTGTCGAGTCCGCATTCACTGGATGGAATGCGCCCGCTCCGAAGCTTCCCGCGCTTTCGAACAAGGCACGCTCCGTTTCTGGAACGCGCATCGTCCTGGTCGATCGTCCTGGCTCCGTTCAGACGTCGCTGTCGATTGGACAGGCGGTGCCTGCATGGGATAGTCCCGAGTACTTCGCAATCCTGGGAGCTACGCAGGTTCTGGGCGGAAGTGTGAGTGCACGTCTGAATGCCAATCTTCGTGAGAAGCATGGCTGGACGTACGGTGCATTCTCAGGTTACAACCCGCTCGCAGGCGTCGGCACATTCAGTGTGACGTCCGAAGTTCGCACCAATGCAACCGATTCCGCGATTGCGGAGACGGTTCGCGAAGTCAAACGCCTGACCGGCGAAGCTGTTGCTGCGGAAGAAATGCGCGATCAGATGAACAATGTCGTCGCAAGCTTTCCGTCGTCCGTTCAGACGGTGCAGGGTCTTATGACCCGTTTGACTAACGTCGTCACCTACGGACTTGCGCCTGATTTCTACAACACCTATCGCGAGCGTGTCGCGGCCCTTTCGGCTGCTGACATTACACGCGTTGGAAAGACCGTCTTCACACCAAACGACCTCACGATTGTCGCAGTCGGCGATCTCAAGTCAATCGAGGCTCCGATTCGTGCCCTGAACCTCGGCACCGTCGAAGTCTGGGATGTGGATGGCAATAAGCTCCGGTAGTGAATCGAAATTTTAAGCGGGAAATACGCGCGGCAGCCGTTGCCGCGCGTATTTTCTTTTGTAATGGCCAGAAGCTCTAGAAACGTCCGCAAGCGTCCACCGCAGATCATGGTGGTCCTTCTCCTGTTCGCGCTCGCGCTGACGGGGGTGCTTGCGTACGAGGCGCAGGCGGCTGCCAGGTCTCACCGCGTTGCAGCGGAGGCAGCACTTAGGGACTACGCGTCCTTCGCAATGTGGGAGCTTACTCAGCATGCAGAGCAGGATATGCTTGGCGCGCTCATCTCCACGCTGATCGGCCCGCTCACGCTGGTCGATCCGGAAAACTCGCGTTACTGGCCGACTGCTGCCGACTTCCGCGTGGCAGTGGGTGATCAGCCCGTGAATGCGAAGTACCTGAAGGGAAGCCGGTTTTTCTTTCGCTTCAAGTGGAAGGACAGCAGTGTGCTGACGTCCGGACGGAAACCGTCGAAGGAAGTTTTGCGCTGGCTCAAGGATACAGTTGCTTCATATCCGCAGCGGTTTCCTTTCGATCCGGAAATGAGTGCACGGTCCCGTACCACTCCGTCTGCTGACACAACCGAGAAAACATCTACG
>JANLYJ010000176.1:0-1550 GCA_031365555.1 Gemmatimonadaceae bacterium
CACCGCTGCATGCGCGTCATTGCGGCGGTCGTGCAGTTCGATGCCAAGAAAGCCCAGTCCCTCACAGATACGCGCGCGAACCGCGGAGCTGCGTTCGCCAATTCCCGCGGAGAAGACCAGCGTGTCCAGCCCGCCCAGCACGGCGGCGAATGCGCCGACCCATTTCCTGGCCTGATAGCAGAACAGCGCCACGGCCTCGGCCGCCCGCAGATCCTCGCCTTCACGTGCGAGCAGGTCGCGCATGTCGGAGCTGGTCTCAGATACGCCGAGCAGTCCGGACTCGTGATTGACCATGTCATGGAACTGCAGCGCAGTCATCTGTTCGGTGGTCGCCAGAAACGCCGCCACCCCTGGGTCCAGATCTCCCGTGCGCGTGCCCATCATCAACCCGGCCGCGGGCGTGAAACCCATGCTGGTGTCGAGGCTCGCGCCGCCACGCACCGCTGCAAGGCTGGCGCCATTTCCCAGATGAGCGAGGATCACGCGGCCCTGGGCGGCTTCAGGCCCCGCTGCACGAGCGAGCTCTGCGATGAGATAGGCGTACGACAGACCATGAAAGCCGTACCGTTGTATCCCCTTCGCGTGGTAGCGCCGCGGAAGAGGCAAGCGCTGGGCGAGAGCCGGCATGCTGCGATGGAACGCGGTGTCGAAGCAGGCGATTTGGGGGAGGCGGGGATGGCGCGCGCCTAACGATTCGACGATCTCGATCTCGCGTGGCAGATGATCCGGCGCATACGGCGTAGCCCGATGCAGTTCGGCGAGAACGTCGGGAGTAATCAGCGCGGGCTCGGTGTGCCCCATGCCGTGAACGACCCGGTGTCCCACCGCGCTCACGGCCGCGAACTCCTGTCGGCCTTCCAGCCAGTCGAACAGGAACTTCACCGCCGGTTCGCCGTCAGGAATCGTCGATTCGCTTTTTTCCGACCCGGGCGCCTGCGTGCGCCACGACAGAGCGGTGCCGCGCAGGCCGACGCGGTCGAGCTTCCCTGACAACAAGGGCTTCAGCAGGTCGGCTGTTCGATAGACCGCGAACTTGATGCTGGACGATCCGCCATTGATCGCCAGAACCGTGGCACTGTTTGACACGCTGATTGAACCTAGCGCGTCACTCATCGCCCGCCTGTGCTGAATGACACACGTCGACCGGCCTCGCCGGCGTCCAGGCTGTCCCCATTCAACCGCTGCGTAAACTTCCGCTGCGTGGTGGATTTTTTCGCGCCCGGAAGGCGCTCATGCTGGGTTTACCGAGCTGGCCAGCCACGCGGTTCGCATCGGCCTGTTTCGATCCCGCCGGGCGGCCACGCGTTTGCAGCGTCCAGGCTGAATACCGCCCAAAGGAGACAGCGATGAGAGTTTTTGATGTGATGAGCAAGGCCGTCGAAACCGTCAAGCCGAGCGTGACGGCGTCAGAGGCAAAGACGCGCATGCGGCAGATGAAGATTCATCATCTCGTCGTCACCAGCGGGGCGCAAATAAGGGGCGTCCTGTCGGAAGGCGATCTCGGCGGGACGAAACTTCCGAAAGCACTGGGAAAGTCGACGGTCGCGGAG
>JANLYJ010000190.1:0-2035 GCA_031365555.1 Gemmatimonadaceae bacterium
CTGGAAGTCGGTGCCCTGGAGCATGAGCGGGACGGTGAATTCACGCAGCTGGCCAGTAAAATATTTATCTAACTCGACCCTCAGCCGGTCGATGTGAGCATTGCTTCCGGGAACCGTCGGCCGGCGGAACCACTTACGCACACGCTCCAGCTGAGTCTCGAGCATCCGACGGTCTGCAAACTCGAGAAAGCATATGCCGTCATCGGTTGCTCCGGCGAGCATGGGCCCAAGCGGAGTCAAAAGTCGGGTCATCACGACGGGGGCGACCTCGATATCGGCGGCAATGCGGTTTGGGGGGGTTTCGAATGTCCGCGAGAATGCCTCGTGGAAACCACTCGCAGACTCAAACCCGTGAGTGTAGCCGACGCCTTCCCACTTTTCTCCACCCTGGATATGGCCAAAGGCGACGCCCAAGCGGCGAGCGCGCTGATAGGCCTGAAACGTCAGGCCATGATGCCGAAGGAACCAGCGTCGCACGCGGGCGGGATCGAGGTCCGCAGCGCGCAGGTCCTCGTCCTTCCATCGGCGGGATGGATCGGCATCGACGCGCTCGAGCAGAGTCTCGATCCAGTCGGGTGCAACACCTTCCGGCTGCATCGGGTGACACCGCAGGCACGGGCGATATCCAGCAACGACAGCATCACGCACCGACGGATAGAATTCCACGTTCTCGGGGCGGGGCTTTTTGGCTGAACACGTTGGACGGCAGAAGATGCCGGTGGTTCTGATCGCCGCGAAGAACACGCCGTCGAATGTTCCGTCGCGCTCCGTGAGAGCACGATACATGCGATCTGTCGAGGGAAGCGAAGTAGTCGTCATGGGCGTGAATCTAGAGATTCAATTCTGGCGATTCCACCGAAAAATGAACACTGAATTCGATCGATGTGCACGATATTTCCTGCCTGATAACGGAGAGCAAATGGCGGACGACCTGAAGGACAAGTGGGAGAGTATCGAGAAGGAGCTAAAGACGGCGATGGGCAAGCTTTCCGAGGCGATCGAAAAGGCACGCGAGGAACTTCCGGAAGCGGCAAAAGCGATTAACGAAGAATACCTCCGGATGCAGAAAAAGCTGGACGAAACCGTAGCGAAAATCCGGAAGTAGCGCGTTAACCGCAGCAAAAGAGGGGTGCCCTGAACAGACACCCCTCTTTTTGTTCCCCGCAGATGATCTGCATCGGTCGGTGTCGAGGCACGATTCCTGTACTTACAACTCGATTGCATCCAAACGGAGACGGGGAACAATGCCAAAAGCCAATCATATTCACACGACCAGGGACGTTGTTTCGACGGACAGAAAGTTCCGGCCGGATGACGAAGGCCTGATTGCGAAGGAAAAGCAGGAATTTCAGCAATCAGAACAGGACAAGCGGGCGGAGCCTCGTTCGGAAGAAGAATTCATCACCGAACAGGACAAGAACAACGAAAGCTGATCACTCCGTGATCAGTTCACACAACTGAGGTTCAAGAGAAAAATGATCTATTCGAAATCACGTGCGCTCGCCGCACTACTCGTGACGGCATCGATCGGGCTGTCAGCATGCGCAAGCATGAACAATAAGGAACGAGGCGCTGTCATCGGAGCAGGAGCCGGCGCAGCTGTTGGAGGGGTGATCGGCAACAACACCGGCTCTACGGCCAGAGGTGCCATTATCGGCGCAGTCATTGGCGGTGCAGCCGGTGCGGTGATCGGTCATCAGATGGACCAGCAGGCGAAGGAGCTCGATCAATCGATTCCCGGCGCGAAAATCGAGCGCGTTGGCGAAGGAATTCAGGTGACGTTCGATTCCGGACTTCTCTTCGACTTCGACTCGGACCGCGTTCGGTCCGATGCAGCGGCAAATCTTCAGGAGCTCGCGCGCAGCCTGACGAAGTTTCCGGATTCAGATCTGCTGATCGTCGGCCACACGGACAGCAAGGGAGAGGATGCCTACAATCAGAACCTTTCGTTCCGCCGGTCCAACTCTGCTTCAGCTTACCTCCAGTCGCAGGGAGTTCCCGCCGCCCGTATCAGAACAAGCGGGCGCGGTGAATC
>JANLYJ010000219.1:0-3022 GCA_031365555.1 Gemmatimonadaceae bacterium
CGATCGTGAATGCCCTCAAGCGTGCGAACCCCGCGTGCAAGATCACCTGGATTTTGCAGCCCGGCCCAGCCTCACTCATTGCCGATCATCCGTCGGTCGATGAGATCATCATCTTCGACCGCAAGAAGGGCTATGGTGGATTTCTCGACCTGCGACGCAAGCTCGCGCGCCGCCGCTTCGATCTCCTCCTGAATCTTCAGGTTTATCTCAAAGCCGGAATCATCACGCTCCTTGTCGAAGCAGACAGAAAGCTCGGCTTCGACAGGTCGCGTGCTCGCGACATGAACTGGATTTTCACAAACCTGAAAATTCCGCGGCGCCCTGTGCAGCATGTGCAGGATCAGTATTTCGAGTTTCTCGAGGCATTGGGCGTATCGCCGACACCGCTCGAATGGAACCTTGGCCCGACTGAAGACGAACGCGCCTGGCAGCGTGAATTCACGCAGAAAGTCGACGGTGAATTTGCGGCTATAGTAGTCGCGACAAGCAAAGCGGAAAAAGACTGGTTCCCGGACCGCTGGGCCGCGATCATCGACCAGCTCCAGGAGCAGTACGGGCTCAAGTCCGTCCTGGTTGGCGGAACTACCGACCGGGAGATCGAGGCGCGCGCAGCGATCAGCGCAGCGGCCCGTCACAAGCCGATTGATGCTCTCGGCAGTGGCCTGCGAAACCTTGTCTCTATCGTTGACGCATCGTCGCTGGTTATCTCGCCGGACACCGGGCCGCTGCACATAGCGGTTGCGCTGAACAAGCCGGTGATAAGCCTGATTGGCTACACAAATCCCAGACGCACGGGACCGTACAGGAAATTCCGCGATCTCATGATCGACGCGTATGCCGATCCGGGCGAAAACTACCCGCCTTCAATGGAAAACAGGCCTGACCGGATGCAGCGCATTTCGACAGATGATGTTTTGCGAAAGATTGCGATCTGGCATGCGAAGTACCGACAGCCTGCAGTGAAGTAAACGGGAGCTTGAACGCTATCGGCGCACCAACGGGGCGGCAAAAACGTATTCGACTCCCAGTTGCCGCATCAGGTCCACCAGAAGCACGAGCGAAAGCCCCATTACAGCAAAGAAATCTCCGTCAACTTTGCGAATGATGGTGGCGCCGAAGCCCTGAATGCCATAAGAGCCTGCTTTGTCCATTGGCTCGCGAGTCGCGATGTATTCCCTGATCTCACCGTCTGTGAGCTCCCGGAAAGTGACAGTCACTTTTTCAATACCTGATACGATTCGCCCTTCGAGTGCTGCGGCCACTGCCGTCACGACTGTGTGCTCACGTCCGCTCAGCATCCGCAACATTCGAGATGCGTCAGCTTCATCAACCGGTTTCCCGAGAATTTCGCCGTCAATTACAACGATCGTATCGGATCCGATCACGAGCGCCGAGGAATTGACTTTTGCAAGCGTGAGCGCCTTGGACACGGCCAAACGTTCCGCGTGCTCATCCGGAATTTCACCGGGGAGTATGGACTCATCGATGTCCGCGGGCCGGACTTCGTGCGGGATGCCGATCAGCGTGAGTAGTTCGCGCCGGCGCGGGGACGACGAAGCAAGAATCACCTGCACCCTTATTTCTCCAGCCAAATCGTTACTGGTCCATCGTTCACAAGCTCGACTTCCATCATCGCGCCGAACTGGCCCGTCGCTACAGTCACTCCGGATTCGCGCAGCATGACGACGAACTTTTCATACAGTGGGGTTGCAGCCTCTGGTCGCGCAGCGTCGATGAAGCTCGGACGACGACCTTTTGCTGCATCGCCGTAAAGTGTGAACTGGGAGACGACAAGAATGGATCCGCTCACTTCATTCAGCGACAGATTCATCTTTCCGTCCTTGTCGCCAAACAGTCGAAGTCCAAGAACCTTTTCGGCCATCCAGGAAACAACTTGCTCCTCGTCGGAATTTGTAAATCCTACGAGGAGCAGGTATCCGGCGGCTATCTCTCCGGTCGTTACACTTCCAACCCTGACAGCTGCGCGGGAAACGCGCTGAAGCAGTACGCGCAGTGACTACTCGACCGTTACGGACTTCGCGAGGTTGCGCGGCTGATCCACGTTCGACCCGCGCTTCACTGCGATATAGTATGCGAGCAGCTGCAGTGGAACCGACGCAAGAATTGGCGTAAGCATGTCTACCGTTTCCGGGATACGGAACTCGTAGTCAAGCTTGCCTGCGAGAGCTTCCTCGTCGCGGCTCGTGATCGCAATCACCTTTCCCTTCCGCGCTTTTACTTCCTGCACGTTGGAGGTGAGCTTCTCGAACACTGCGTCGTGCGGAGCGATAAAGACTACCGGCATCATCTCGTCGATGAGGGCGATAGGTCCATGCTTCATCTCGGCAGCCGGATATCCCTCTGCATGGATGTAACTGATTTCCTTGAGCTTCAGTGCGCCTTCCAGCGCCGTTGGGAAATTGTAGCCGCGCCCGAGATACAGGAAATTGGATGCGCGCTTGAATTCCTCGGCAATGTTCTCGATGTCCTGAGCGCGATCGAGGATGCTCTGAATCTGAACAGGCAGCTGTCGCATCGCCTGGATGATCTCGCGGCCGCGCACAACTGACATATCGCGCAGGCGTCCGAGCTTGAGCGTAAACAGCAGCAGCGCCATCACCTGGCTTGTGAATGCCTTTGTGGAAGCAACTCCGATTTCCGGACCAGCGTGCACATAGATGCCGCCGTCCGATTCGCGTGCGATTGTAGAGCCAACGACGTTAACGATGCCGTATGTGCGCGCACCGCGCTGCTTCGCTTCGCGCATCGCGGCAAGCGTATCCGCGGTCTCTCCGGACTGTGAGATCACGATGCAGAGAGTTCGCGAATTCACGATCGGATTCCGGTATCGGAATTCCGACGCGTACTCGACCTCTACAGGAATGCGCGTAAGCTCTTCGATCATATGCTCGCCAATCAGTGCCGAGTGCCAGCTCGTTCCGCATGCGGTGATGACGATATTGTCGATCGCGAGCAGCTGCTCGTCGGTCATGTTGAGACCGCCAAGCTTGGAAGTTCCTTC
>JANLYJ010000242.1:0-1863 GCA_031365555.1 Gemmatimonadaceae bacterium
CGATGCGTTGCTTTGGATCGTCAGCGTCGGAAACATGCCGCCATTTTGCTGATAGAGGTCGGCCTGAAACCCGACCGTAAAACCATAGATATCGAACGACGACCATGGCGCGGTGCCTGACTGCGAGGTGGCGCCGCTGACCCCGCCATAGACCGACAGCCGCTCGTTGACGTCGACCGTCAGGGGAATGTCGATATTGGCGCTTCGGCTGGCCGGCGACGTCAAGGTCCCCAGCGTCGTCAGGCCCGTTAGCGTCGACAACAATGGCGGCGCGCTGAAGCCGATCGAGAGCGAACCGGCAGGCAGTGTGGTGTAGATCGTCCGCAAATCAAGATAGATGTTGGGCAGCATCGGCTTCGGCTTGGCAGGCCCGTCGTCGTCTTCGCCGTTATCCTTGCTGAGCGCGAGACCAGAACAGCACAGCGACATCAATATTCCGAGCGCCAGATGCCGGGCGATTCGTATCGGTATGATCAGCAGCCCCCGCGATGCAGGATGCGAGACAGTGGCCGCAAATTTCATCTTCGATCGTTCTCGCACAGCGGGGCACTCAACAAGCACACCGCATGATCCTAGCGGAGTTTCGGCTGCCGTACCGAAGAAATCGAGCACGGGGCCAGCGCGCTAGTGGCGATAGAGGCCAGCGTGAGAGGCGGCAAATCCCTCCATCATCTGCAATAGCCGCCCGATGGCATTCTTTTCCCTGGCGACCGTCGCATCCCTGATGGAGTCGGCCATGGTTTTCTCGACGAAGATCGATGGCCCCGCATAGGCCAGCGACCATCCCAGGAATCGCCGCGTGTCGGTTTGCGAAAAATCGACGGTTGTTACGTCGGTATGACGGCTGTCCGTCTCAATGCTCGCCCTGAGTTCAACGACGGCGGCAGGCGGCCCCTCCAAAGCTTGTGCGAACCTGCCGCGCGAAAATATCAGACAACCGGTGACGTCGAGTGCTTGGTTTCTTTGGCGAGAGAGCCGGACGATGTCTTCCAGCACTGACTGTTCGTGTTCGACGACCAGGCTTTTGCTGACATACATCCAAAAGGCAAAGTTCATCCGGCTTGGTCCCAGCTCGTGTTGCGTCGTTTAACCGGACGTCGATTTCCTGGATACGGGTCCATTGGCCGCCTTGATGGCGATTGATAGTGCCAATTTGGTCTGCTCGACGATGTCTTCAACCAGTTCTTCGCGGCTGACATTGGCAAGCTGGCCAGTGAGCAGACCTTGTTCGGCCAGCATGACCACGCCGAGCAGTGCTGCCCAGATTTGCAGGGCGCTGCGTTGGCGCAGCAATCCAACCGCGGGGGCTTCGAGGGATTCGAGCAGCAGTTCGAAGGTTTCCATCGCAGCAACGTGCAGCTCGCTGCCCTTGGGTGCGCATGCCATGATCCGCGAGGCGAACATCAACCGATAGATGCCATTGCGGCGAAGACCGAAGTCCAGCGTGGCTTGTGCCAGGCGCGACAGCTTCGAACGTTTGGAGGGCTTTCCGATCGAATCGCGCAGGATGGCGTTGAACTGGCGGAAAGCTTCGGCGGTTACCGCCGTCAACAAGCTCTCACGATCTGCAAAATGCTTGTAGGGGGCTGGCTGCGAGACACCGAGCTTCTTGGCGAGCGCGCTGATGCTGATCGCTTCGGGGCCGCCGAGCTCCACTTCCCCAAGCGCGGCCTGAACCAGGGCATCGCGGAGATCCCCATGATGGTAGGTATTGAGTGGCTTGCGGGCGGGGCGAGGGGGCATTGAGTGTAATGCTCTATAACTTTCCGCTTGACAGCACAACCGCATCGATAATGTAATATGCTATAACTTGAAGAGGCGAGCCGGCCCGTCCGGCATCGCCCAATCAACATGAGGAATTGC